>JAAOIJ010000091.1 GCA_015163815.1 Endozoicomonadaceae bacterium | reverse complement strand
GTAAGCTAGCTAGGAATTTTAAAGCGATGATTTATATTGCGTGTGCTATTATTTGGGTGAATTTAGAATGAGGACACGCCCTAGAAATACGAGATATGATGAATCTTGAACGAATAGAGCAAGGTCATAGCTCGTTTTTAAGGATCGTCACATGTAATAATTTAATGCGACGATTATCTCGATGGATTACTTTGAAGTAAAATTGACCGACAGTCACTGTTTCATTTTGTTTAGGCATATGACCTAAATTATGCATAACTAAACCGCCTAAAGTATCATATTCTTCATCGTTTAAATTTGTTTTAAAGAATGTATTAAAATCGTCAATCGGCGTAATCGCTTTTACCATAAAGCTCGTATTATTAATTTTTTTGATGCAGGCATCGGATTGTTCGTCATGTTCATCCTCAATATTACCCACAATTTCTTCTAAAATATCTTCAATAGTAATTAAACCGGCAATGCCGCCATATTCATCAGCAATCAATGCCATATGATTACGATTAATTCTAAAATCTCTTAGTAATACCGTGAGGCGTTTGCTTTCTGGAATAAAAAAAGCCGGTCTTAACATATGATTTAAATTTAATGTTTTATTCCCCTTCAGTAATAAAGGTAATAAATCTTTTGCTAATAATAAACCGACCACTTCATCTATTGATTCACCTATGACAGGGTACCGAGAGTGGCCTGCTGCAATAATACGAGGTAAAAATACTTCAGTTGATTCTGTTTGAGCAATGCAGACAATTTGAGAACGATGAATCATAATATCGCCGGCATGTAGTTCTGCAATATCTAAAGCGCCTTCTATAATTTGTAGTACATCATTATCCCAGAGTACTTGGTTTTTAGATTGACGAATTTGATCAATGAGCTCTTGTTTATTGAGTCGCTTACTTTTGAAGCAACTTTTTAAACGATTAAACCAACTTCGATGCACAGACGCAGCAGGTTGATTACGATTCATGGTATTGATACACCTCGTCAAGTAAACAATGGTTTGTAAGGATTTGGATAACCTAATTTTTTCATCATTTTAATTTCTATCGTTTCCATTTCATGCGCTTCTTTTTCTTCGATATGATCATATCCTAATAAATGTAGCGTACCATGAATGGTTAAGTGAGCCCAATGTTGTTGCAGTTCTTTTTGTTGTGCATCAGCTTCCAGTTGAACGAGTGGGGCACAGATGGCTAAGTCTCCTAGTAAAAAAATAGGATTGGATTCTGTTAAGTGGCTTGGGAAGGATAAAATATTGGTTGCTCCTTCTTTTTTACGCCAATCATGATTGAGTTTAGCGCTTTCTAGCTCATCAACCAAATATAGACTGATAATCGGTGTATTGTTTGTGTGCGGAACCCAGTCAATGGTATTAATCCAGCGTGAAAAATCTGCTTGCGTTGGCAAGGTGATGCTTTGTGCTGCCACAGAAAGCTCGACAGTAATCATATAGCACTATTTTTTAGGGAAGTATAGCCTTCATAGGCTTCTACAATATCTTGAACTAAAGGGTGTCTAACAATATCTTGACTAGTAAAGGCGGCTTGTCCTATTTTTTTGAGTGATTGTAAAACAGATAAAGCATGCTGCAATCCAGAAGGTGTCCCTTTTGGGAGGTCAACTTGCGTAACATCACCTGTAACAACTACAGTAGAGCCAAACCCCATCCTAGTTAAAAACATCTTCATTTGTTCAATCGTTGTATTTTGTGATTCATCTAAAATAACAAAAGCTTTGTTGAGTGTTCTGCCTCTCATATAAGCTAAAGGGGCAACTTCAATGATTTGTTTAGCCATTAATTTTGTCGTGCGATCTACACCCATTAATTCATATAATGCATCAAATAAAGGCCTAAGATAAGGGTCAATTTTTTGATTTAAATCACCGGGAAGAAAGCCTAATTTTTCACCAGCTTCTACAGCAGGCCTAACCAATAAAATTTGTTCTACTTTTTGTTTGTCTAATGCTTCAATTGCGCAAGCGACAGCTAAAAATGTTTTCCCTGTGCCAGCTGGGCCAATGCCAAAAGTTAAAGCATGCGATAGAATCGTTTGAATATATTTTTGTTGCATTGGATTGCGTAATCGAATTATTTTTTTAGGGGTTTTGATTTCCATGTGAGGGTATTGCGCGTTATTTTTTAAAGGAAGACTAGGTTCTGAGAGGGCATTTTGAATGATAAGGTGAACTGAATCTGGATTAATTAAAATATTTTTTATAGCATCTTGATACAAAGCGTGAATAATGGTTTTTCCTGCTTGAAGTCTTTTGATGGATGTGCCTGACAAGGTAAATTGATGACCTCGATAAGCAATATGAATCGATAATCTTTGTTGTATTTGTTTTAAATGTTCATCAAAGGGGCCGCAAAGTTTTTTAAAGTGCTCTATATTATTGATCTCTAATGAGAAAATAGTGGATATATGTTCAGTTATCAAGAAACGTTCCAAGCTAGCGGTTATGACTGAGTTCGAAGTATTTGAATGAATTGAGTATATACTAAATGATGATAGAATGATAATGATTCGTTTAAAAAATATGTCGTTTGACAACGCTTTTTCTAGCTAATCATATCAATAATTGTAATATAAACGTGACATTTTTTTAAAAAAATATTTAAAATCAATTGGTTTTTGATATACCCTGATAGGTTTTGTAGTATTTCTGAGGTAAAAATATTTGAAGTTGTGAGGCAATAGGTGGAGCATTAGATGAGTTTTTTAGTATAAAATGCCCTTTATTAGGAGGGGCTTGGATGTCTCGTAATGTTTTAAGAAAAGCTGGGTTTACAAAGTTATTACGATGTTTCAAGCGTTCAATTTGTGTGTCAATATCTGTTTGAATACAAATAAATTGCGCGTTTGGAAAGGCAGCTTGTAACTGTTGACGATTACAGGTTTGGCTAAAAGCTTGCGCAACTGCAATGCGAGAGTATTGTTTTGACAAGCTTTCAATATGTAATATAACGCGTTTAAAAAAATGATTTCGCATGTTTTGTGTAAAACAATATTGTGCTTTTAGTCGTTGCTTCATTGGATTTGTTAAATGAATATCTGCATCATAAAAATAAAATGCATAATGCTTTGCTAGCCAGTGACCTATGAAAGTTTTCCCAACTCCTGGCTGCCCATATAATACGAATAAAGTACTCATTTTATCTTCCTTTGTCTTTCTGAATAAAAAGGATGGGTTCACCATGTATTGAGCATTCATTGTTGTTTAGGTTGTGCGATATTATTTCGAATATACGTCGGTAATGCTTGATGAGGTTCTAGCAGAGGATACTGTGATGAAATGGCTAATTGAATCATATCTTGCGCTAATGGTTTAGCTTGTGCATCAAAAGTTTTCGGTAAGATGGGTAATTGTTCATGGTAATTCCATCCTGTCCCTATGCCAAACCATTGATCTGTTGATAAAATATGATTTAATTGATGAGGTGAAGATAATATTTCAGGTTTGAGTGAGGTGAGATGTTGTGTGACTTCATCATAAGCAAAAGCTGCCCAGTAAATTTCATGCATACGTGCATCAATTGCGCTGATAATTTTTTTAGCTTGATGTGAGCGAACAGCTTGTTGTGCAAGGGCTTCTAGTGATGAAACAGGGATAACAGGGCGCTGCCAAGCGGTTGCTAAACCTTGTGCAGTCGCTGCTGCAATACGAGCACCTGTAAAAGAACCAGGCCCTTTTCCAAAAATAATTGCGTCAATAGCGTGAGCGTTTACAGCTGACTCTGTTAATATTTGATGGATTAAACTCATTAATTTTTGGTTGTGTTTTTGATGTGTTTGCTCTTGTAATGTGAGTATGTTGTCTTGATGTAAAAGCGCAACAGAGCATAATGAATCAGTCGTTTCAATCGCGATGAATGTTTTCATTTTGATAGTGTTTTTAAAATGCGACCAAATACTTCTTGTGCGCTACCTAATCCAGAAATAACACAATAACGTATTTTTTGGTCTACTTGATAGTCTGTTGAATAAAATTCAGTCACAGGATGCGTGTATTGATGATAAATTGCCAAGCGCTTTTGAATCGTTTCTTGTTGATCGTCTTCACGTTGGACTAAAGATTCCCCTGTCATGTCATCTATATTCTCCTGACGTGGTGGATGATAGACAGTATGATATGTTCGTCCACTTTGAAGATGTACTCGTCGACCACTCAAGCGTTCGATGATTAGATCATCTGATAATTGAAGCTCGATGACATAATCCACATCAATTTTAGATTCTTTTAAGGCAGTTGCTTGTTCGATTGTTCTAGGAAATCCATCGAGTAAAAAACCTTTTTTACACTGACTAATTTGAAGAGTTGTCTTGACTAATTGAATAATTAATGAATCAGGAACTAATCTTCCGGTATCCATCATCGATTGAACTTCTAAGCCAAGTGTTGTTTTTGAATACGTAGCTTTGCGTAAAATATCACCAGTGGATATTTTTAGAATATCAAAATGAGTAGATAATAAGTCTGCTTGAGTGCCTTTTCCGGACCCAGGAGGGCCCATCAGAATAATACGCACCATGTTTTATAGGCCCCATGAAATATGATTTTTCTCTTTAAATCAAGGAATAGCAATGATTTCGGAGTAGAGAAAAGTGATCTTGTCTCGATTCTATAGACATCATGTCGAGCCGGCTATATACACAAGTCAAGCTATCTAGTTTTCGCCACATTATATCCTGATCAATCTGATAAAGTATAGTGATATTGATGAGTTTTTTTTGGCATGAAGGTCGATCTGTTGCATTAAAAAAATAACATAAAACAGATTGGATTGTATGCTAGAATAGGACTGTTAAATTGATCTAAAATGTGATGTATTCATTATTTAAAATAATAATATGCGTTTTATTTTTTAAATTGATGCTCTATCCTGTTTTGTTGTTTGTTGTTTGAATCAAAAGGCATCAAAGTCTTAAAAGAAAGGCTATCTTATTTGATGGCGAATAAACTATTTTTTGATAATATTTCAGTAATCTATTGATTTATAACAATAGATTAAAATAAATTTCAGCGTTTAATAGTGCAAGGTGACTTATGTTATGGCAGTGCTGTTTGTCAATCAATGTGCTAATTTGGATTTTTCATTTTTGTCTTCTGATCGAGGCCTTGTTGGAGAAACGTGGTTAGTTGATTTAAAAATACAAGGTATGCTTGATAATACAGGTATTTTAATTGATTTCTCGGATATAAAATCATGTGTTATTCAAAAAATACAAGCTTTATTAGATCATAATTTATGGATTCCTACGAAATCATCTTGTTGCCAATATCGCCTGCAAAAAGACATCATTGAAATCGACTTTCAGTCTGAAAAGTTAGGTTTATATACTTATCGAGGCCCTTTAGAAGGAGTTGCCTTATTGCCTTTCACGGATTTTAATGAAACGATTATTGCAGATTGGCTGATTGAGCAATTAAAAGGTTTTTTTTCTAAAGAGATTATTTTTGAATTCAAATTGTATCCGCAATCAATACAAGGTGCTTATTATCATTACAGTCATGGATTAAAGCATCATGCTGGGAATTGCCAGCGTATTGCGCACGGACATCGTTCTCCTGTTGTCATTTATGTGAATCAGCAGCGCCATCTCGAAAGTGAGCAGCGCTTTGCGGCTTTATGGAAAGATAAATATTTAGCCTGTTCTGCAGATCGTGTGCAAGCGTTTATGCGTGATCAAGTGCAGTATTATCAATATGGATATACGGCGAGACAAGGACGATTTGAGCTGATTATTCCTGCCGCTCAATGTTATGAGATTGATGAAAATACAACTATTGAATGTTTAGCAGAACATGCTTGTCAGTTAATTCAAACATGGCACCCAAATCAAGCTATTTGTGTTGAGTTGTATGAAGGATTAAATAAAGGTTCTATTGTTATATCGAAATAATTGATCAGTATTTTGAAAAAAGTTTTGAATCAAAAGGTATTAGCTTATATAATAGCGCCTGTATTTGTTATATTAAGTCTTCAATGTTGTGAGAAAGAAAACATAGTGCCTAAGATTCATACCTATTGGATTGTTTATGTCCATTTTTTAATATCTTTGATAATATGTTTTATTGTGTGGAAGATAAGCGGGTTTTGTGCTTTTTATTCTGGGTTATTAGGCGCTACGGTCTCTATATTACCTTATTTTGTTTTTGCTCGTCGTGTCTTTCGATATCGTGGCGCGTATTATGCGAAAAAAATTATATCAGATATTTATTCCGGTGTATTGATTAAATGGGTGATGACGATTGTTGGTTTTTCTTTTATTTTTTTAATGGTGAAGCCCGTCAATCCTATTTCAGTATTTAGTTTATTTATTGTTGGACAGCTATTAATTTGGTTTACACCTATCTTAATGAAATGGCATAATCCTTCAATTAACAATTGTCATATGAGTACTAAATGCAAGGCCTTGTAAATTATGGGAAATAGTGCAACAGATTATATTGTGCATCATTTGAGTCATTTGACTTATGGGTGTTTGCCTGCTGGGTTTGAGCGCGCAGATGGATCTATTGTATCAAATGCAATCTATACGATTGCTCAAAATGCACAAGAAGCAAAAGCCATGGGCTTTTGGGCTTTGCAAATAGATACTTTGTTTTGGTCATTACTGACCGGCATTATTTTTTGTGGATTGTTTTTTTGTGTGGCGCGCAGCTTGTCTGCAGGTGTCCCTAAGCGTTGGCAAAATGCGATAGAAGTGATTGTGGAATTTGTAGATAAAAATGTGAAAGATACTTTTCATGGGACGAGTTGTTTTATTGCGCCATTAGCGCTCACTATTTTTATGTGGGTTTTTTTAATGAATTTACTCGATTTAGTCCCAGTAGATTGGATTCCAGGTTTGGCTAGTGCTTCAGGTATTCCTTATATGCGTATTGTGCCATCAACAGACCCTAATGTCACTTTAGGCATGTCTTTAACTATTTTTATATTATTAATTGGTTATACTGTGTATTCACGAGGCGTTTTAGGCTTTATAAGCTCTTTAACATTACATCCTTTTCAGCATAAAAACATGTTGGTGCAAGCCATTTTAATTCCTATTAATTTGATTCTTGAAACCATCACATTGATTGCTAAACCGATTTCATTAGCATTGCGATTATTTGGTAATTTATATGCAGGGGAATTAATTTTTATTCTCATTGCTTTAATTGGATATTATCAATTACCATTGCATTTTACATGGGCAGTTTTTCATATTTTAGTCATTGTCTTGCAGGCTTTTATTTTTATGATGCTAACGATCGTGTATTTAAGTATGGCAAAAGATTCACATTAAGGTTAACCCTTTGTGATGATGTGTAGTATTGAATAAATTTGAAATTTTAGAGTTGAAAACTGAGGAGAGCAAATTATGTCATTATCATTGGTTGTCGGGATGACCGCAATTTCTGTTGCTGTGATGATTGGATTCGCAGCATTAGGAACCGCAATTGGTTTTGCTATTTTAGGAGGTAAGTTTTTAGAAGGCGTTGCGCGCCAACCAGAAATTGCACCGATGCTGCAAGTTAAAATGTTTATTGTTGCAGGCTTATTAGATGCCGTATCTATGATTGGTGTCGGGATTGCATTATTTTTTACCTTTGCTAATCCTTTTATTGCATTGGTTGCATAATGTTTCATTTTTTCTGTTTTGCCTAAATTCATATGGAGACGAATCGATTATGAATTTGAATGCGACCATTATTGGTCAGAGTTTGTCGTTTATTTTTTTTATTTGGTTTTGCATGAAATTTATCTGGCCACCTATTATTCGAGGCCTAGAAGATCGTGCAAAAAAAATAGCAGATAGTTTGATTTTTTCAGAGAAAGCTAAAATACAACTAGATCAAGCAGAAGTTGATGCAAAAAAATGTCTTGAGGTTGCTCAATTAGAAGCAAAAACTATTTTAGATCAAGCAAGAAAACGAGCTTCAGGATTAATAGATGCAGCCAAAATACAAGCAAAAGAAGAAGCTGTGCGCATTCAAGCCATTGCCTCTAAAGAAACTGAGCAAGAAATCAATCAAGCCAAAGATGTATTAAGGAAGCGTTTAGCTTCATTAGTGATTGCAGGGGTATCAACAGTGATTGCCGAGCAAATTGATGAAACGAAACACAGTCAGCTGATTGATCAGTTAGCAGCTAATTTATAATATTAGATGAGTTAATGAGTATTTTATGGCCAAAACCACTTTTGCACGTCCTTATGCCAAAGCTGCCTTTTCTTATGCGAAAGAAAATAAAGCGTTAGTACGCTGGGAAACTGCATTATGCTTAGCGAGTTTGGTTGTTCAGCATCAAGAAGCAGCTTCTATTTTATTTTCACCAACTGTATTAGCTGAAGAAAAAATAGATTGTTTATTAGCTTGGATTAATGAATCAATAAGTCATGATTTAAAGCATTTTTTTGAATTATTATATAAAAATCAAAGATTAGCTTTATTACCTTGGATTGCTTCAGAATTCAGTCAAATGAAAACAATGGATGAGCATATTCAACAAGTTATCGTGTATTCTGCTGATATCATGAATGAAATGCAGCAATCATTGATTGCGGAAAAGCTGGCTGCTCGCTTTGGTCAAGCTGTAAATATAGTGAATAAGATTGATCCATCATTAATCGGTGGCGTGAAAATCAGCGCGGGAGATTGGGTATATGATGACACTTTAAAAGCCCGTATAGACACATTGTCTCGCGCACTAATTTCTTGAATATCGGGGTAAGACATGCAGCAATTGAATCCGTCTGAAATCAGTGAAATCATTAAAAAACGTATTGACCAATTAGACTTAAAACCGATTGAACGCAACCAAGGTACAATTGTTAATTTATCCGACGGCATTGTCAGGATTTATGGTTTAGCGGATGTGATGTTTGGTGAAATGCTTGTGTTTGAAAATGGAACGTATGGCATGGCCTTAAATCTTGAACGAGATTCTGTCGGTGCTGTTGTATTAGGGGATTATAAACAATTATCAGAAGGACAAACAGTCTCTTGTACTGGCGAAGTTTTAACGGTTCCAGTAGGAGAAGTTTTATTAGGACGTGTTGTGAATGCGCTCTCTTTACCATTAGATGGTAAAGGTGCAATAAAAACAGAATTAAAATCACCTATCGAGCAAATTGCTCCAGGTGTTATCGCACGCCAGTCTGTTGATGAACCTTTGCAAACAGGTTATAAAAGTATTGATGCTATGGTGCCTATTGGTCGAGGGCAGCGTGAATTAATTATTGGAGACCGTCAAACAGGTAAAACAGCTTTAGCCATTGATACTATTATTAATCAAAAGAAATCAGGCGTTAAATGTATTTATGTTGCCATTGGTCAGAAAAACTCTTCGATTGCTAATGTTGTCAGAAAATTAGAAGAACATGATGCATTAGAACATACCATTATTGTAGCCGCTGGCGCCTCAGATCCAGCTGCTATGCAGTATTTAGCAGCTTTTACAGGCTGTACAATGGGTGAATATTTTAGAGATAAAGGTGAAGATGCTTTAATTGTATATGATGATTTAACAAAACAAGCTTGGGCTTATCGTCAAATTTCTTTATTACTGAAAAGACCTCCTGGTCGAGAAGCCTATCCAGGCGATATTTTTTATCTGCATTCAAGACTACTAGAACGTGCTTCCCGCATTAATGCTGACTATGTTTCGAAATTAACAAATGGAAAAGTGAAAAATAAAACAGGTTCTTTGACCGCTTTACCTATTATTGAAACACAAGGAGGCGATGTCTCTGCCTTTGTGCCCACAAATGTTATTTCTATTACTGATGGACAGATTTTCTTAGAAACCGATTTATTTAATTCAGGTATACGGCCTGCTATGAATGCCGGTATTTCAGTTTCGCGTGTTGGTGGAGCAGCTCAAACTAAGATTATTAAAAAATTAGGAGGTGGTGTTCGATTAGCTTTAGCGCAATACCGTGAATTAGCCGCATTTGCTCAATTTGCCTCAGATCTTGATGATATTACAAGAAAACAGCTTGAGCATGGCCAACGCGTGACAGAAATTATGAAGCAAGCACAATACAAGCCTTTATCTGTATCGGAAATGGCACTTATTTTATTTGCAACAGATTCTGGTGCTTTAGTAAACATACCTTTACAAGATATTTCAAAATTTGAAACAGCTTTATTAGAATATATGCATTCTGAACACTCAGATTTAATGTCAATGATTGATAAATCAGGAGATTTTAATCAAAAGATTGAGCAACAAATGACACAAGCCATTCAGGCCTTTAGTAAAACACAGGCTTGGTGATTTTTGACGTAAAGAGACTTTAAGCGATGTCAAATACAAAAGAAATTCGAACAAAAATCACAAGTATTGAAAGTACACAAAAAATAACCAAAGCGATGGAAATGGTTGCTGCTTCGAAAATGAGAAAAGCGCAACAGTTTATGAAAAAAAGTCGGTCGTATGCTGACTGTATTCGTAATATTGTAGGCCATCTTGCTTTAGCTTCAACATCGTATCAGCATATTTATATGCAATCACGCCCTGTGAAAAGGATTGGTCTGATTGTCGTGTCAACAGATCGCGGATTATGTGGTGGTTTAAATACCAATACATTTAAATATTTATTGAAATTTTTACAAGCTTGGCGTGAAGCAGATACTGAAGTTGATTTATGTACTTTAGGTTATAAAGCAGATGTATTTTTTAAAAAATGGGGTAACGTGATTGCATCTAAAAAACATTTAGGAGAAGCGCCTTCTGTCAATGATTTAATTGGTGCTATTAAAGTGATGTTGAGCGCCTATGAATCCAGTGATATTGATCAATTATATATTGTATATAACTGTTTTATTAATACGATGACTCAAAAGCCAATTATGAAACAATTACTCCCTTTAGAACCGATTGAAAGTGATGCATTAGGACAGTATTGGGATTATATTTATGAGCCTAGTCCAGAATCTTTATTAAATGGATTGTTAGTGCGTTATATTGAATCTCAAATTTATCAAGCTGTATTAGATAATCAAGCTTGTGAGCAAGCAGCAAGAATGGTTGCTATGAAAAGTGCAACAGATAATGCTGGCAGTTTAATTGATGATTTACAATTGATCTATAATAAAGCCAGACAAGCGGCTATTACTCAGGAAATTTCTGAAATTGTTGGAGGCGCTAGTGCCGTATAGTTTGTTGAAAAAGATGATAAAGAGCTTGAGGAGAGATGTATGAGTCATGGTCAAATCACGCAAATTATTGGTGCAGTTATTGATGTTGAATTTAATGCAGATAATGTGCCTTCAATTTATAATGCTTTAAGTGTGGCATTAAAAGATAATCAAGTGTTAATACTTGAAGTGCAACAACAATTAGGTGATGGTGTTGTTAGGACTATTGCGATGGGTGCATCTGAGGGTTTATCTCGAGGGATGACCGTCATCAATACCAATGCGCCCATTAATGTTCCAGTCGGTCAAGAGACCTTAGGTCGTATTATGAATGTCTTGGGAGAACCTATTGATGAGAAAGGCCCTGTTTCCACTGAGATAACATTGCCGATACATCGCGCACCTCCCTTATTTTCAGAACAAGCTGTTACTCAAGATTTATTAGAAACAGGTATTAAAGTCATTGACTTAATGTGCCCCTTCACCAAAGGGGGGAAAGTGGGCTTATTTGGCGGTGCTGGTGTTGGTAAAACAGTCAATATGATGGAATTAATTCGAAATATTGCTCTGGAGCATTCGGGATATTCAGTTTTTGCAGGTGTCGGCGAAAGAACACGAGAAGGCAATGATTTTTATCATGAAATGAAAGAATCTAATGTATTAGATAAAGTGGCATTAGTCTATGGGCAAATGAATGAACCTCCTGGCAATAGACTGCGTGTTGCGTTGACCGGTTTAACAATGGCTGAACATTTTCGAGATGAAGGTCGAGATGTTTTATTATTTGTTGATAATATTTATCGTTATACTTTAGCCGGAACGGAAGTCTCCGCTTTATTAGGGCGTATGCCTTCAGCAGTAGGATATCAGCCCACATTAGCAGAAGAAATGGGGTTATTACAAGAACGTATTACTTCGACTAGAAAAGGGTCAATTACCTCTATTCAAGCTGTTTATGTGCCAGCAGATGATTTAACCGATCCTTCACCTGCAACCACATTTTCTCATTTAGATGCCACTGTTGTATTAAGTCGAGATATTGCAGCAAAAGGTATTTATCCTGCAGTTGACCCGCTTGATTCAACTTCTCAGCAATTAGATCCTTTAGTGATTGGACAAGATCATTATGATACTGCGTTTGAAGTGAAGTCTGTATTACAGCGTTATAAAGAACTGAAAGATATTATTGCTATTTTAGGAATGGATGAACTGTCCGATGAAGATAAAAAAGTGGTGACACGTGCACGTAAAATTGAACGATTTTTATCTCAACCTTTTTTTGTTGCTGAAATTTTCACAGGAAGTCCTGGTAAATATGTTCCTTTATCTGAAACAATTCGTGGGTTTAAAGGTATTTTATCGGGTGAATATGATCACTTGCCAGAGCAAGCATTTTATATGGTTGGATCCATTGATGAAGCACTGGAAAAAGCAAAGCAATTATAGCTTTTTGTTGGATAAGGTAGTTAGAGTATGATGATGATGCCTTCATTTAAGTGTTATATTGTTAGTTTCGAAGAAATTTTGTTTTCTGGTGAATTAGCATGGTTATCTGTGATTGGAACACAAGGGGAAATTGGTATTTATCCAGGCCATACGCCGCTATTAACGGAAATATGTCCTGGCCCAGCCCATCTTAAAACAACTGATCATGAAGAAAAAATATTTTATCTATCAGGAGGTTACTTAGAAATCCTGCCTAGAGAAGTTAAAATTTTAGCAGATACTGCGTTGAGAGCGGATGATATTGATGAACGTAGAGCAGAAGAAGCAAGACATGCTGCAGAAAAACAATTATTATCTAAGCAAGATCAAGTGAATTATGCTCAAGTAGCGACTGAATTAGCAGAAGCAGCTGCTTTATTACATACCATTCGACGTAAAAATAGAATGAAAAAATTTTAAAATATGCTGATGACAAGATATCTAGATTTGTTTGAGTATCCCTTTGTTGATCGTTGCATGCTTGATTGTTTATGAACTATGATTGAGGTTAAATTCATTTTTAAAACGGTTGGCAAAGACTTCTGTTGCTAGGACTAAGGCATCTTGCATAGCAGGGTCTATTGCAGAATGTCCTGCATCTCGCACAATTTGACACTCTGCAGCTGGCCAATGTTGTGCTAAACGGAAAGAATTGCTGACAGGAGAGAGCATATCATAACGCCCATGTATGAAAATACCTGGAATATGACGAATGGATTCAATTTGTTTGAAAAGATCCTGTGTTGTCATTGAGTAATCATGTATAGAGAAGTGTATGGCTATTTTGGCTGTTGTTAAAGCACGACGATTATCTTGAAAATCATCAATGGCTTTTTGATTGAGTCGCAAAGTGGAACAGCGTGTCATCCATAAACCCCAAGCTTTAGCATAACTCATTTTAATTAAATCATTCGTTTGATTGATTAGTCTATCATAATAAAAAGCTAAAGGGTTACTCTGTTGTTTTTCTGGGATGTTTTCAATAAATTGATTCCAGTAATCTGGAAAAATAGATTTTAAACCATGCTGATAAATCCAATGAATATCTGCTTGAGTGCCTAGAAAAATACCTGAAGAAATGATAGCAAGCACTGAGTCAGGATAAGCTAATGTATATCTCAAACCTAACGTCCCCCCCCAACCTTCACCAAAAATAACCCAGCGCCCTATTTGTAAGTAATTTTTTATTTTTTCCATGTCTTGGACTAAATGGGCGACTGTATTGTCTTCTAAACAAGCTTGTGGTGTTGATCGGCCGCAGCCTCGTTGATCCCATGTGATAATACGATAAATATTAGGATCAAAATATCGACGGCTATCTCTATTGCAACCACCACCGGGCCCGCTATGAATAAAAATGACAGGAATGCCCTGCTGATTGCCATTTTCATCTAAATATAGATGATGAATATCATCTACTTTGAGTGTATGTCGGAGATATGGTTTAATAGCAGGATATAAATGACGCATAGTTGCTCGATAATAAAAATTATTTAAAATATCCGGTCATATTATTATAATTAATAATAAGGCATCTGTCATAATTTTATTTTATTATGCTTTTTCAAGTGTGAAGTGCAACAGTAAGGCATTTTCTATAGCCAAAAAAAACAATCTATAAATGGTTTTCAGATTGAGGGCCTGCCCTAGAAGAGGTGTAACATAAGTAATGATAACTGATATATTATTTTATTAGGATATATTTCATCTATAATATAAATATAGGTTTTTTATGAAACTTATATCTGTAGATTTGATTCAAAAAGCATAGCATATCGTAGGTGATATGCTTTCATTGAAACAATTTTTATGTCACAAGTGTGTTTATTATACAAGCGTTAATATAAATAACAGCATCATGACCTTAAAATGTAAATTTAATGAGAAGGTCGTAACTTGATGATAGAAAATAAAAAAATAAGCGATATTTATGAGTCTAGTCAAGTAACACAATATAGCGTTCGCAGGATTTTATACAAATGAAGTATTACTTTGATATATTGCTTGAGTTTGGTTGTGATGCTGTTCGTGTGCGCTCATTGAAGCTTTATGCTATTGCATTGATATGATCAATATTGCACACAAAATAGATCAAAAGGTTATTCAGTTAAAGGGAATGCATTAAAAATAACTATATTATTGACTCATGAAAATTATTTTTGTTTTAAGATCATTTTTTATGAAAAATCATCAAATTCAGCATGCCTAGTGTATAGATTTAAGTGCCAATACCTTGTGATCTGTCTGTATAAAGACTGCATTTTAATCTATTTATAATCTATGATCAGTGTATGCCTATATCAATACAATAAAAAGAGTGTCGTTTTTTTCATGCTATTTTTTTATATTGAATGGATACTTATTTGTTATCGATATTATTGTGATTAATGCTGATTTATAAAATACATTTAAACTGCATAATATAACGCGGTATATATGAATGAAAATAATTATAAGATAAAAGGATTTTTTTATGGGAATAAATCAAAAATCTACTCATGAAATAGCGCAACATGTATTGCATTCTTTACAGGGTTTAGATGAAAAAAAGGGGAAGATGGGACATGTAGATGTCATGCGTCACGTTGTCAGAGAATTGAAGGAGAAGAAGTATTTTCATCAGGATTATGCGCTAATAATGCGCTATCTCGCATCTAAAATTAAAGGATTAGAAGTACGTAGTATAACAAAGGAAGCCTCGATTGATTTGATAAAAAGTGCTATCAATGAATTATATTGTCATAATTTATCAGAAAAACTGAGCTTTCCTAAATCATGTAAAATTGATAAGGTAATAGAAAGTAATTCTCATACTTTTGCGAGTAAAACTACACTGCGTTTTTTATTAAATATAGAATCTTTATTCCCCATTAAAGAGCAAAAAATAACAAATTGTTTAAATCAAAAACCTGTTAATGAAGGTAACTTAAAGAGGCTTATAAATGTTGCTATAATAAGAGCAAATAATATATTATATCATGCTGAATTCATTGAAATTTTTCAGAAAATCATTGAGGCTAGAGAATATAAAGATATAACCCAAAAAGCCAAGATGATCTTATTATTAAAGCAGATCACAAAACATCATGATCGTACAGATGTTAAAGACTTTTCAACAGTATTGATGCAGTCTTTAGAACAAGAAGTAGACAAGGAAACTCAAGAAAAACAAGAGAGTATTGTAAAAGAACAAGTGAGTCAATTCTCAAAAAAAAGCAAGCGTACAGAAAAGAAGCTTGTGTCTTGTATAAAAGATTCTGGGTTGACGAAGCTTAATCAATCTTTCAAACTCGTTACGAAGAAACCTGTTTATCACATTTTATCTATATGTTTAAGTATTTTTTCTGCTTTAGGTAGCAGTGTAGCCTTGGCAAAATTACACAACTTGAAACAAGAGTTTCAAAGTAATTCTGGTTTTAGTCAAAAATATCAATTACTGCAGGCAGTTATTCATGATTTATCTGTACGTGTGCTGCCAGAAGAGGCTGTTAAGATTATTAATCAAGCTTTATGTGGAATGCTCAAGACAAATGAGAATAATCTAGAAAATAAAACTACAGATCAAATAATAGATATAATTGATATATTGCAAGAAGAGGTTTCTTTGCGGAGTCACGCTGATATAGATGCTGATAATTTTATGAGATCCGTTAATAGTCTAGAGTATTCTTTTTTATTGCAGAGTTGCCAGATTACATCTAATCATCCTACAAGAGATGTAACATCCGTAATAGTACCTGATATTTTGTTGCCAGACAAGCAATCTAAAATACTCTCTGTTAAGCAAGAAAAAGAAAAAAAGACACAAGTCGCTCATGTGCAATCTGAACTCACACCGACTATAACACAAAACAATATAAAAAAAACAGAAAAAGACAATACTCCAGAAACACTGCAGACGCATTCGCAAGTAGCAACTGGTTATAGACAGCCTGCTCCCAATCTGATGTCGCATACAGGACCACCTGTTGATCGTCAGCGCCCTCAAAATAAATCATTAAATTCTCAAGAATCTGAATTTATTAATCAAACATCATGGGATCCTACCCGTCAACAGTTTGATCCAATGCCGCAACAACAAGATCAACAAGAACAGAGGCGTATGTCGGTTGCACCTAACTCAAGGCAATCAGTCATAACTCATCAAATAACACACGAACGTCTGTCGGCTAGTGTCGCTGAGCGTATTATGAATAGAAAACAAGATGAAAATAGGCCATATGTTGAGAATACTTATCGTCTTAAATATCAACAGTCATCGCAACAAAATATGCCTCAAGATCAAACTAAATTACCAAATAGCATGATGCCTGTCTCACCTCAAGGACAATCAGTCTATAATCCGAGATCTCAAGAGAGATTAATGAATCGTAATACACTAGCAGCATGGGCTCCTGCCAGTCAACCAATACAAACATTACAAGCTATGAATCGCCATACATATCAAAATGTACAAGCAGCATGGGCTCCTGCCAGTCAACCAATACAAACATTACAAACTATGAATCACCATACAAATCAAAGTTCACCAGCAGCAGGGGCTCCTGTCAGTCAACCATTACAATCTTCTACTCTCAAGCAGCAACCAATACAAACATTAAAAACAACATTAGATGTTGGATATGATAATTCGGGGAACAGTTGTTATATAAATGCTACTTTAAAAGCAATCATGCCTATGATGGATGCTGAGATGATTCAAGCAATTCAAAATAGAAAATCTGATGATGAACTAGAAAATAGAGTCAGAAACGCCTTTATAGCATTGTATTATGCGTCATATGCTCAAGACGCTACAACGCAGAAAGTGAGGGTTTATTTGCAGGATTTTATGGCTGCTTGTCAGAATGCGCGCGAAGTCAGTCAGAAAACATCTTCTATAAAACGAGAGATAGATTATAAAGGGTTTTCTGATATAGCTCTGAGTCGACAAGGTGATACTGACGAATTTTTAAAAAGTTTAAACCATGTTTTATGGGGGGATAATAGTAATAATATGATTAGAGAGCCTTCTTATTTTGATACAAAACACCTCACGTATAAAGGGAATAAATACCTACTTAGTACTGTTCATGACCCCTCTTCTGTTTTGATTATTCCGTTAATAACATCTGATGACTATGCTCAGGTATCGAGTCCTGGTAGTATGCAGGAAGCTTTTCGTGTAAAAGACAAAGAGACAGTATTGCCAGAGTATTTTGTTGACATGGATAATTTAACTCACACTTTGGATACAAAAACAGCTCAGAATGTTTTTAATGAATTAAAGGAAGAATTCCCACCTGTTTCTGACAATCATAAAAGTAAAAATATCCTTCCTTTCGTCAGTAAACCAAACCAGGAGATTATAACTGCTACTACTAGTGTTTTTCCTGAAAATACTAAAAAATGCTCTGTTTTTTTTACATCTACTCATTTTGCGACAGGGGAAGGTGTCAAAAGCTGTCTTACTGTACAAGAAACTATAAAACAAAGTAATACTTTTTCAATGAAATTCCCGGTTATGCAAGCATCAGGTAAAACTCAAGAGGAAAGTTTTCAACTCAAATCGCTAGTAGTTCATCTAGGTTCTACGCTAACATCTGGACATTATCTGAGTTATGTGATTGATAATAATGAGATATTTTGTCATAATGACTCTTTTGTTACAAAAATACCTCGTAATCCAAATGAAACGCTAGACAGTGCTTTGAAAAGAGAACTTCTCAAGAATAAAACGGCGACTCCAACGATGGCTTGTTATGAAAAAGTCTTATGATCTAGTGCAAGCGTAGAGGCTAAAGATTAGCATGCATATATATAGTAACCTGTGTCTATCATGAATATATCATGCTGATATGAGTTCAATGTCTGCAATAAAAAGCTTATTCTTTTTGAACTATTGTTTACATTGAGCTATTGTTTACATTGAGCTATAAGCGATTGTTATCTTTGTATTGAATAAAGATGCTTGAAATGAAAAACGAATCATGAATAAAAAATGATCGAAATAATATTTTAATAATAATATAAAAGGATTATTTGATGAAGAAATATACAGGTTGTTTTTTTGAAAGAGTATCCATCGCGTATCTAAAAGAAATCAAAATTGTTAACTTGATGATCTCTTGTCATGCTAGATTAAAGGAAATATATCTTAGATTTAAAAATAATAAACGACAATATTATTTCATATGATCAGGCGCACTGTATGACAAAAAAGAACAGCTTATATCAAAAACTAAAATGGTTATACAACCATAAAAAAGCACGATGCACAGCTTTTATTCAGAACCATCATTTATTGAAAATAAATCAAAAATTAAATATATTAATGATGAAATCAACCTGTCACATCATGACTGGCATCTTAGTATTTTTTTCTTATGTTAGTCACTTGTCTGCTAGTAATGACAGTATTTCTTTGATACAAGCATTGGATCGTTCTTCAAATGTTTTTATTAAATATTTAGGCAATTCAAAAACAATCAATCAATCAGCATTGGTAACACAGGCGAAAGTGATACAAAAACACATTGGCTTAACTTCTGAGACAACTTTAAGTCAAGATTCGCAGAAAACTATTTTTAGTATTTCTGAAAACAATAAACGGCAAAATAATACTAAAAAAGCTTGTGTTATAAAGCAGTTAGAAAAACAATTAAAACCAAAACTAGTCATGGGATATCCAAATAGTACTCTGAAAAACTGTTATATCAATGCTAGCTTAAAATTCATGATGCATATGTTAGATGCAAGTGCTATAGAAAGAATTCAACAAAGAAAAATGGATTCTGTTTTAGAATGTGCAGTCAAAAATGCTTTTATTGCATTGTATTATGTTTCGTATTCTCAAGAATCAATATTGACAGTGTATTTGAATGTTTTAATACAAGCTTGTATGAATTTATATGAAGGTAATATGAAATTACCTAAAGAAGAAAAGGCTTATTCTTATTTAGGATTTAGAGATATAAAAATGAAACAACAAAGTGATGCTGAAGAGTTTATGATAAGTTTAAATGTTGTGTTATGTGGGGAGAATAACGAAGGTGGTAATATGATAAAAGCACCGCAAAGAATTGAAACTTTCAAAATGATACATAAAGATAAATGTTATCCATTAGTGACGCATACAGAACCATCGACTACTTTGACACTTTCATTCAATATATTAAATGATGATGGTCAAATATCAAACGTTGATAGTTTTCAAGAAGCTTTATCTGCTATACAGTCAGATTCAAGATTAGATGAATTTTCTCTCAACGTAAATAATCTAAAACAGCTCATGGAGGAAAATACAGCGAATAGTCTGTATGATGAATTAAAAAAAGAATTTCCACCTTCTGATAAAAATATAGCTAAGGATCTCATCCTGCTACAGAATAATAGCACGACAAAGCTTGTTTGTAATAGTATGCCTTTTTTTCCTGAAAATACTCAAAAATGTTGCGTATTCTTTACAATGGGTACCTGCAATTTCAAGACAAAAAAGACCTTTAAAGATCATCAATCTGCGCTAGATGTTATCAAAAAAAGTAAAACTTTTTCAATGCAATTTGCCGTTCGTCAACAATCAGGTCAATTGGAAATAGAAACATTTATACCTAAAGCGATCCTTGCACATGTCGGCTCAGAGTTAATGTTTGGGCATTATATTGCATATTTGATTGAGAATGATGGTGAGATATTTTGTCATAATGATGCCGCTGTATGCAAAATACCTCGTAAGCAAAATGAAACAATTGATGATGTATTAAAAAGAGCGATGTTGAATCAAGATGATGGTGCGATTCCTATTGTCATTTTTTATGAAAAATTATGATGCTATTAATCATAGGATCAACAAAAGAAGTGACACAAATGATTAGCATTTGAGTGATTTTTTTGGCGATAGATAATGCCTGAATCTTGCATTTCGAACTAGAGAAGGCGGAATAATACGGAATCATATCTTTATAATATAAAAGGATTTTTTTATGCAAATAAAAGAAAATTGTACTGTTGAAACAGCGCAAAATGTATTGCATTCTTTGAAGGATTTAAAAAAACATAACAAGGGTGAGCGAACAACCACTGTTGTTTTGGATCACATTAACTCTGAGTTGCAAAGCAAGGGATTGCAAAATATTACTCAAACAGATCAAACGAACATGATGAAGTATCTCAGTAATAGATGCATAGCATTTGAATCTCAGGAAGTTGTAGATACTACACAACAATCCATTGATTTATTAATTGATTTGTTAGAATCTTCTGTAGCTGAATTATATTGCAATAATGTATCACAATACATTCATTTTCCTTTCTCAGAAGAGCTTGATCAGTTAGCAAATCATCCTGTTGATCCCCCTTTTACTCAAGATACGCTGCGTTTTTTATTAAATATAGAATCTTTATTTTTTCCTATGGATCAAAAAATAACACAGTGTTTGAAAAATAAACCTGTTCACGTTGAGATATTAAATAATGAATTGAAATCATTCATGAGATTAAAAAGTCATATATTATATCATCCTGAATTAATTGAAATTTTGAATAAAACAATAAAAGTTCATCAATCTGAAGATATGCAAGAAAAAGCAAATGTTATTTTATTATTAGCTTATATTGCAAAGACTCATGATAATGTGGAGGTTCAAAACTTCGTAACATCATTGTGCATATCTTTAAAATGTAGAACAGACCAGACGATTCAACAAAAACAACACAGACTTATCAAAAAACAACTCACAACAATATCCAAAAAAAGAAAAAGTATAAAAAAAAAACTTGTATCTTATATGAAAACATCTAGTGTTTCAGATAAGCGTCAACTATTTAAAATAATGACGATTAAACCTATTTATAAAGTGATGACTGTATTTTTATCTTTTTTTTCTTCTTTAGGTAGCACGTTAGCTAAGAGTCAGTTACAACATGTAAATCAACAGTTTAAGAAATATGAATTATTAGCAGACCAATGGCAATATATTGGTGAGGAAGTTGAAGCGTTATCTGATCGAATGTTGCCAGAAGAGGCGTATATTACAATTCAAAAAATGGTACAGCATACTTTGTCTGAAGTTGTAAACGCAATATTGAATGACCCTAAAATGAATAGTAATCAGCGAAAAGAGACTCTGTCTGAATTGAAAAAAAGGCTAGCATTGACAAGTCATTCTGAACTTGATGATGATCATTTTATGCGATCAATTGCCAGTCCAGAATATTCTTTATTATTGAAGGCATGTAGTATTACAAGTCCAACACAAGTTCGAAATACCGCAATTTTAGACATAACTACAGCTAAAATGCCACATCAGAAAGTTCAAAAGGACAATATGAAGGTAGTTCAAAGAAAAACCCAGTCAATCACACCTAATGTACATGTCAGGTCACCCATTAAGCAACCCAAAAGTCCAGATAATTCTGTGACTAGGCCATCATTAAAGCTTTCAAAGTCTTCAAAACCTTTGCTGACAGTTGGATATGAAAATCCTGGTGTGGATTGCTATATCCATGCTGCTTTAAAATGCATGATGCATGCTTTAGATGATGTAGCGATTCATAAGATTGGAGAAAATATAGCTGCTGATCGTTTAGAGAATGAAGAACAAAATGCATTAATTAATACAGCACGACAAGCTTTTATTTCATTATATGTTGCGACGTATACTCAGCCTGTAGATACTTTGAAAGTCAATGCAGCTTTACAGGCATTTAAAGATGCTTGCGCTCATTTAGCTCAACAAAATCCTGATTGTTATACTGAATTTAATGCTATGAATAAAAATATACAAAGTGATGCTGCTGGTTTCACAGACAGTGTGATGGCGTTATTAAATTGGACAAGTTTAGATTCAAATGCGCCAGTATTATCAGAAGTGACTCAAACTGTGCTATTAAAGCATAATCAAATATCTTATAAACTCTCGCAGAATCAAACAATGGAAAATAATTCACTCACTTTATATAAACAAGATAGGAAAGGTACCGTTGATAGCGTTAATTTGCAAACCTCTTTAGATTCGCAAATGCAAGAAACACCTGTTTCAGGCTATATTTTGACAAAATCAAATTTACAAGATACTGTATCAAATCAAGAAGCTGATATCATTTTTAATGAATTACAACAAGAATATGGTGTCATCCCTACATCTGATAGGATAGAAATAAGAAGTAAACCCAGTGGCACATGTGTCCTGAGGTCGAATCAATTATCTTGGCCTGAAACAACACAAAAAATTGCTTTCAACCTTAATGTTTCTTCGTTTTCTACTAATCTAAATACAATGATGAAAATGATGAAAAACACAAGAACAGCAAGAAAGAGTTGGATGGAAAGTGGAGATTTATCGTTGCAAATACCAATAAAATCAGAAGATGGCACAATAAAAAAAGAAAGATTTATACCACAATCTGTTATTGTTCATACTGGCTCACAAGAAGGCGGACATTATTTTTCCTATGTGATTGACAAGAATGAAGTCTATTGTCATGATGATGATCATGTGTATAAAGTGAGTAAAAAGAGGACGGAATCGTGTTTAGATACATTAAAAAGAGCTGTACTAAAGAATCCTGTAGCATCTCCTAGTATGATATATTATCAAAAAGCATAATACCTAAGAATAAAAATTTGCGATGAATAGAGAATGTGCGTTCAAAATGAATGTTGAAATATCTTCCGAAATATAGCGTATATTTTATGATGCTATTTTATAACAATTCGACAGACTAAAAAAGAAAGGTTTTATGATAAACAGAAGATGATAGGTTGCATGTAACGAATGTAATCTGAATATACTATTTTGCATGATACAGGCCTATCCATCATGGCCTGTGTTTGATATCTATTTTTTATTGCGTGCTAGATCTGCTAGAAATAAAATTATCTACTGTCTTATCTGTATCCAGAGAGACCTTTTCACTTCAATGTATTGTCCTGTTTCAGTTTTATCTTAGCTTATCAATTGATGGAATGATGTATGAAATCACTCAAAATTGACTTATTTTCTATGAAAAACAACATAAAATAGAATTGATAATGAGGTTGAAGTTCTATTCTATTTTAAATTTTGCCTTTTCAAGTGTGAAGTAAAACAGTAAGGCATTTTCTATAGCCAAAAAAAAGCAGTCAAATGCTAATAATTCGTGTAACTTCTTTTTACCAACAAAAGAAGGAGAATTATATGGCTTATCAACACGTTACTGCAGAAGAAAGATCTCAAATTTACATCTTATGATTAAAGCATTAAAAAGATCCCTTGCAACGATTTCAAAAGAGATACTTCGTCATACTAAGGGGGCATATTGTTGTCAAAAAACACGTCAATTAGTGAAATAAAAGCGATTAAAAGCAAACAGACTCTTTTATAAAATACTGCATAATATGATGAAATATATTTATTTTTTTTGTGACGATTCCTTTCAAGATAAATTGATAAATCTATATTATTCTGGTACTTAAATTGATAAATCTATATTATTGTGGCACTTCATGGTCGAATGGGCCAAATAAAAACATATACGATGAAACTAATT
>JAAOIJ010000090.1 GCA_015163815.1 Endozoicomonadaceae bacterium | reverse complement strand
TAGTTTGAAGGCTCATAGTTTGCTGCAGCATTTTCAGGAGCTCGGTCATGGCGAGGCATTTTGTGAGTCTTTATTGCGAGCCTATTTTTTAGAGGCTCGGGATATTGGCGATGATTCGGTTTTATTATCTCTGAGCGCTGATTTTGGAGGCGTTGTTGATATTTCGGTTATTGTTTCTCGGTACGCTTCGATGATTGAGGCTAGTCAGGGCGATGCTACAGCGGCGAACATTGGAGGCGTTCCGTTTTACATCATCAATAGTAAGTATGGTTTAGGAGGCGCTCAGTCTCCGCAAGCTTTCCTGCAAGCGTTCGAGGTTGCGAGCAAAAATAAAGAATAGATTATTCTAGGTCTCAGCCTATAGAGTGTAAAAAATTCTCTTTCCCATAGATTTCAAACTTATGTCTTTGTGAATTATTTTAATAATTGATATTCAAAAAGTTTTTCCTCAATATGTTTAGCACGATATTCCTTTAATTTATCTTTTAATTGTTTCACCATATCATCAATATCATCGGTATTGCCGTATTTCTTAACCATTACCATCTTCCCTGTTTTACTTTTTCTGCCAGTCGGAATCCCAATGTTTATGTCTTTGTCGATTTGAAATAATCCATATTTAAGCTGTGAATTATACTCTTCCTTTGTTTTAACTTTAATAAGTAATTTGTTCCATGTGCTTAATAGTATTTTATCTGCATCGTCTATATCCATTGCTTGCAGTAATTTATCTGCTTCAGTATCTTGATATAAACAAAGATTGTTTGTTAAATTTTCATTACTAATACAAACATTCCTCTTAGAAATACAAGACCATATAAAACATTTTTGTAAAAACTCTCTGTCAGATTGATATATGTTGCCACCATCTGCGGATTTCATAATAACATCCATCTCGGTATAATCATTACATTCATAGCAGTTGGCTACCCATAATGGTAATTGTTGCAGAATATTATCTTCGCCAAGTCTATACGCTTTTTGCGTTTTACGATAACCAGCATAATTGTCAATATCATTTACCAACTTACCATTATCTGATTTCGGAATATTACTCAAATTAAAGAAATAAGCCAAAGGTCGATTCTTAGAATCGATCAGCAGTTCTGATGGATTTTTAAATTGCTTTTCTATTTTTGTGCTGCCATAAAAGTCATTTGTTAAGGTTAAGGATTGATTCTCTGTGTCTTTATTTTCCCATAAAATTAATGATATGCAACCCTCACTAGCATTAAAATTCTTCCTATTACAACAATGCCCAGCAATAAAAGTTTTGTCTATTATATGCTGTGATTTCCAATATTTGATTGGGCTATAGACAATGTAATAATCAGCTTGCATTACATTAAATGCTTTCCATATAAACAGGTTCGCCAATTCTCTATTTGCATTCTTTTTGCTGAAGCGATACTGCCCCATTTCCCGATACATGTATATGTTTATAATAGAAAAGGTTTCTTTACCCTTGCTAGCATTTCCTTGTGGCTCAGCAAATGGTGGGTTCTCTATCATAATTATTTTACACTTTTCTCGGTCAATGTTTTTTTCTAACCAATCTAATAAATAATCATTAAATTCTTTATTTAAAGCATTGCCATCTAATAATAATCCTTTTTCATTCCTATGTTCATTTGTATGCGGGATTATCATTTTTACTCTACCTTCATAAATTCCGTTTAAAGTAGTCCATTCAGTATAATCATAGGTGCTTAAAATTGTATATTGTAGCCATTCCGATTCAAAAAATTTTTGCAAATTTCCAGTGCCAGCACAAGTATCAATAATTACATACTCATAACCATCAGACTTTATTGTCTCAATACACTTTTTTAAGTATTCAGTTGAAATTTTTACATACTTATCAGGAGTAAAAAATGCGCCAAGTTGTTTCTTAAGTAGAGAATTACCTAGCAAATTCATATTAAAAGTAAGCCAATTATTATAACTTCTATCTGTTATTTCATTTGATATTTGCATATCCCAATCAAATGGATATATAAAAATTTCCTGTGGGTTTATGAATTCTTGTTTTACATTTTCTTTTGATGCTTTTTTATGCTTTCTGCAGTATACATTGTTATATGAAGCAATGCTGCTTTCGCATATCCAACCTTTTGAATATTGATTTAGTGTTGAATCAATCAAATTCTTGAAATCTTTTGGGTGTGTCCAAACATCGGTTTTAAGTTTTTGTAATGATGTATCTCCATCTTTGCTTGTTGAAACATTGTATAAATTATATTTCCTTTGATTAATGTCTAATGCAATTGCTTTTGATGGTATTGGCAAGGCAAGTGCATTATATGCTCTAATGTATCTTTTTATTTGCTTTTCAACTGTCGAATAAGATTTTATTTCCAGCTTCATCTCAAATAATATTCCGTCAATTTTGCCATCAGTATTGCAAGAATAATCAGGCAATATCTCTAATTCCTGCCAAAAATCTTGCATTCCCTCAATTTCAGATTTATAAATTTTTTCCATAATAGTAGAACCTTGAACTTGCTATGCTATGTAGCATGAAATTCTAGAATAACAAACGCAATTCCTCATCATCGCAAGCTTTCCTGCAGATCTTCGAAACTGCGAGCAAAAATAAAGAATAGGTTATTTTCGTTAATTTCAGTCATCATTATTTCTTTCTATAACATGATGAAAGCAGATAAGCATAGAATCATATAGCTTTCAATAAGAAAATAAGTCATATATACTGACTATTATTTGCAATAGAGCCGATAGATAATTGCGAACTTGCCAGCAATGCACCCAGATTATCATAAAATAGGTCATATATATTGACATTATTTCACTTTTTTAATTGAC
>JAAOIJ010000089.1 GCA_015163815.1 Endozoicomonadaceae bacterium | reverse complement strand
TAATTGATGAGCTTGTTGATAACAATATTTTCTCCCTTTAGTATTACGTAGAATCTCTCTTGAAATCGTAGAAGGAGATCTTTCTTCTGCAGTCAAGTGTTGATAAGCCATGTCATTCTCCTTCTTTTGTTGATAAAAAGAAGTTACACGAATTATTAGCATTTGACTGCTTTTTTTTGGCTATAGAAAATGCCTTACTGTTGCACTTCACATTTGAGAAGGCATAGTGAAATATTCGTGACTGCAAAAAACAATGAATGAATAGTTTAGATTGACATTAAACATTAAACATTAAACAATTAAACATTAAATAGTCAGATATCATATGACATGATACGAACACCAGAAAAAATTGACAAGCTTTACTTCATGATTGAATCTGTTTTTTTTAACATAAATACATGATTGTTTTCAATTGATTTATTGAAAAAAAAATCTGTATCATTTATAAGTTCAATTGAAATTTATTGATGAAGATACATAGCATATGCTACAATGCCGTGCATCTTGAATGGGTGTGTTCTGAATCTTAATCATGTATAAAAATAGGGGAATGATGGGTATGAATGAATTTGAGATAACTAGCAAGCCGATCGTGGGATTTATTAGTATCGAAAGATCATTATCTATGCCAGCTCTAAATGAAGCAGAATATCAAAAGATTGATTATCTGTATTTAGAAATGATAGGAAAAGTCATCAACCAAACCAATATTCCTACTAACATAGTAGATTTCATTTGGATTAGACAAAAAAATCATGAATGGATTCAAGCAGCATTGAATGGAATAGAAACTGATAGTGATACTTTAAATGATATTGGATTAGCTATCTTTCATCAAATATATGAAGATTTATTGAATATTTTCACATCAGGCTTTCATCGTGAAAATGTTTGTTTTTATTGTGAATTTACAAATATTGAGCATCTTTATAAGATGGTAGAGTCAGCTTCCTCTTTGTAACTGACCCAATGGATGCTGTCTGATGATGTTCCAAATACAATAATGAGCAACGATGAGGATCAATGCACCAAAAACATCAGTAAACCAATGATATTTAAAATAAATCCTGGATATCGCGACAACAAAAACAAAAAAAATAGCGATACTTCTAGTCAAAATCCATACAGACCTTGAATGAGTATTACAACAGAGATCTAATGTCATAAAGCTCAACAAACCGATGATAGCAACATGATTACTTGGAAAAGATTGAAACCCTTGCAAAGGTCTTGCTATATTTAAACCAAATTTTAAGCCAGTTATCATTAAAAAAAAGCAACTGAGTGTAAGAATAAAGGCAGGGAGCATCGCTTTTTTTTTCTTTAATAAGTAGCAGAATATACAGCTAATCCAAATCAACCAAATTTTGAAATGGCCTAAATAAGCAATACGATACAATCCTTCTACTATCATACTGTTTTGTATTATCAGATTTTGAAGAGTATTAAAAACCCATTGATTCATATCTTGTAGCATTTTGTTATGCACGGAAAAAGATAAAATACATAATAAACAAACACATAAAACCAAAATACACCCTGATATTTTTGACTGGTACGATGATGCTTTACATCTAATACAAAGCAAAACAATTGCGACACTCACAGAAAATAGAGATAATAAAGCAATATCATGACATGCTGATACAATCGTGAGCAACATTGAAGCATGTATTACAATCGGGTACAGTAATACGGCAAATAGGATTTTAATGGCAATGGATCCGTGTAACATAATCAATCAAATAGCCTAAATAATAAAGAACATCATGTAGTATAAAATAAGCTTGAACCTGAAACAAGTCAGCTTAATATAACAAAATTTTGAGATATTTAATATGTTAAAAAAAATAGGTGTGTTTGGATCTGCTTTTGATCCGCCTACTTTAGGGCATCAAAATGTTATTATGCAAGCACGCAATCTATATGATGAGCTCATTTTAATTCCTTCTATTTGTCATCCTTTTAAAAAAAAAATGTCTTCCTTTGAAAAACGCTGTGAATGGGTTCAAAAATTTATTGAAGATATATCTCCCTGTATTCAAAAACCAGTATCACTAAGCTGTATTGAGAAAATATTATGGTCTGGTTATCATGAGGATACAGTCTTTACCTATACTGTTTTAGAAGCACTGGAACAACGATATTATCCAAAAAAAAATTATCAACTTATTTTTATTCGAGGAGAAGATAATGCACAACCTGCAATATGGTCTACATTTTATAGAGCAGAAGATATTGTAAAAAAATGGCCTATTTTTACTGCAAAAATACAAAAAAATATTCGTAGCAGTACTGTTAGATCCATGATATGTCGAAAACAACCAATCTCTTCTTATCAAGCAGCATTGACTGAATTATTATCACCTCATGTATTAAGCAGTGTACTGAAAACTTTTGATCAAGAAGAGAGTCTTTGATGTCTCAAAAAACACCAACACAGCCATTCAAAGGTCAAGTTTCACAACTAGATTCAGAATTAGTATACGAAGGATTTTGCTCTATCAAAAAAATATCACTGCAACATAGTTTATTTAATGGAGAATACAGTGATGTTCTAACACGAGAAGTCGTCTTATCTTCTCGTGTCGTAGGTGTTTTATTATATGATCCTGTTCTAAAAAATATCTTAATGATTGAACAATTTAGAGCAGGTGTCTATGCAGCGAGTGATGACCCTTGGATTATGGAAATTATTGCGGGTCGAGTTGATGCCTCAGAATCTTGGGAATCCTGTGCAAAACGTGAAGTATTAGAAGAAGCACAATGCGTGATGACGACATTAATTCCCATTGTTGAGTATTACCCTTCTCCCGGTGTTTGTAATGAATACGTTAAGCTATATTGTGGCGTATTTGATAGTACACAGTGTGAACATCAACGTATTTGTGGTGTCATTGAAGAACAAGAAGATATTCGAACTTGTTTGATGCCAGTTGATGAAGTTTTTCAATCTTTAAAGTCAGGAAAAATCAATAATGGAGCTTCTTTAATAGCACTTCAATGGCTATATATCCATTATGAGGATATATCTTCGGAAACATCCATATAAACGCATATTGGCCCAAACATTTGATTCAAAATTCATGATCGCCTACCTCAGTATAATCCATGGAATCAAATCGTATGATTTTGTTCATGATGCTAATGAGATAGTCATTTATATTACCATTGATGTATTGATTTGTCATTTCGCGTGAAATGTTATAGTTTGAGACCTTTGCAATAAGACAACAAAGACTCCTGATATGATCTTTTTTATTAAAATAGTTTAAAAAATGAAGTAATTTATGTGTTGTTTGAATAAAAAAACACATAAATTATTCATTGAACTGCTTATTGTAAAGGTCTCAGTTTACTTATAAAAGTATATTATAAGGAATATGCAAGTGATAATCAAAAATTTAAAATGGCTGCTATGCGCTCTAATGCTTTGCTTTACATCTACATTGAGCTTCAGTTTTCACCCTGCTGATTTTGTTTTAAACTGGATGTTTGAAGAGATATTGCATTTTAATACAAAAGATAATGCCTTAGCAGGTAAAATGCTTCTGAAAAACATCAAAAACACACCTGCCTTCGAAAAAGATTATACTTTTTTAGTAGAAAACGAAGACCAATTTTTACAAACTTGTCGAGATCAGATGCATTCTTTTTCACCGGACTTCCTAATCAAGCATTTCATCTTGTTCTCTTATGAAGAGAAACAGAAGCTTCAGAGTTTTATATTGAAGAAACAGGTGTTGACTTGTTTTTTTAAAACAGAGCATATTGATAAAGTAGACATTGATAGATTTCTGAATCATTTACATTACGCTTCATCTGATGATGAGCATCTATCTGTGTTGTGTTTAGATGAAAATTTAAAATATAGACTCTCAAATTACAAAACCCTGGTGTGCAATTTTCAAGAAACAATACTAACAAAGGATCTCAAAACAATTCTAGCTAAGCGTGTCGCCGCTCTTGAGTTGATGCAAATATTATTGGAGAATACAACAACCAGTCATACACCTCAATATTATAAAATGAATAATCTGATATCTCAGTATATTGAACATGAAGACTGCAGAAGCTGATGAAAAACAATATTTTTTATGCTATAGTGCTTGTTGATTTTTTCTGTAGCTATTCGATACTGATATCTTGATTGCTTATAGTCTTGGCAGATTGTAGATATGTATCGATAAATTGATCAATAGCAGTCCAATTGGTAAATTCTATATTGGTATTGAGATGAGTCGGTCCACCAGTTAATTTCATAATAAACCGAATCATGAAACGGTCATACCAAACATATTTAGAATAATTTAATGCGCCTGCAAATACCGCTGTATGTGTCGGACTCCAAGATAGCTTAGAGAGTAAAGATTGTAGATAAGGATTATCTTGACTGCTTGCTTTATTAGGTTTCCTAGCTGTTAGATTCACACTAATAATACCCGTTACACTTTGCTGCAACATGACAGATTCTCGACATAATAAGCGAACCAGTTCAACAGGATGTTTACCGTATTTCACTGGCATAATAAATAAATAACTCGTATAACCGACTGGTAAATGTGAGTCAATAGGATTCCATTTTTTGATATCACACGCAATACGCTGATTCTTTATCAAAGATTGCATATAAAGACAAATCTTATGCGTATGTCCGTGTGTTGAATGGTATATAATTAATTGCCTAAGCATAAAGCAGTGCGATCCTTGTGATAAAGTAGGCGAGAATAACGCTCTTGAGCAGTATCATGCGCTGAATGCTATTATCATACGATATTTTGTCATGTGATTTTTTATTTTTATCCATAATAAATACATTGAGACCTTTGCAATAATCAGTTCAATGAATAATTTATGTGTTTTTTTATTCAGACAATACATAAATTACTTCATTTTTTAAACTATTTTAATAAAAAAGATCATATCAGGAGTCTTTGTTGTCTTATTGCAAAGGTCTCATTGTATATGGTAAGGCCCTTTTACACAGACTCTTTGGCAAGCCAGGCCAGGCTATATCAGTCTTTTTTCGGATCGACTACAGAACAGTTTTACCGTATTATGATTGATACTGGATAACCCAAAGTTATATGGGGTATATGGCAACATAGATAACACAATAAATGAGTCAAATTGATAAGCTGATTACGTTTATTTTGACAAAATATCTGTTATGATCAACAATCAAAACATTTAATAGACAGCATCACCTGTCAGCTGATGCAAAATAGATTGATTGAAACAAGTTTTTTTGTGAGCATATGACCTATCATCTCGACCATGATTCATCTTGGCTAAAATATATAGGCTTCTTTCTTGGCCTCACTGTATCCTTATGGGGGTATGCTGTCAATCAAAAACAGCATAAGCTATGGTATGAAATACAGTTGCTATTATTTGAACAATCTCTTCCAGCTTCTTCGGAAAAATGGATACAACAAGTTGAATTACCTCATTATATCGATAAAAAAGCAATACAGTTAGTCACTTTAGAAGAGATGAAAATACAATTTCAGAAAATTGAGCAAAAAAAACGTGAAAATTTATGGCTGACAACGTCTTCAAAAACATCCACACCTAGTACAATACCTTGGCTTTTATCTCACGAACGATATCAATCACCCAATGCAATTTTAAGACCGAATATAGCTGAAGAATTAATGATTGCTTTGCCGTTAACGGGTTCATTTTTACAAGATGCTAAAAAAATAAAAAAATGTTATACTATTTTATATGCATCAAGATGGCGTATCCCTATTTCTGAATCGCTGAGTCCTTTAACATTTTTTATTGATAATCAAAGTATTATGCCAACAAAATCCAGTCTGATTGGCAGGTTGACTTTTGAGAAAAAAAAGGAATTGCATTTAACAATACAATGGTTTTATAAAAAAAAACAAGCCTATATAATAGAAAAAAAAACAGATAGCCACAGTCATTATAAGGTGATTAATCAAAAAATAATGATGCCATTATCTCAATGCTTATATATCGACCACCCTTGTCTTGGTTTTCTACTTCAAGCCACCCTGTATCAACGCCATGCTCCTATAAAACCGATTTTACCAAATTTAGATAAACTACAGTTTGATACAAAAAAAACACGATCATGACAATCACTTTCTGATTCTTTTATGCATCATACTTTTCATAAAACACAATCTATAGAATGAGACCTTTGCAATAAGCAGTTCAATGAATAAT
>JAAOIJ010000088.1 GCA_015163815.1 Endozoicomonadaceae bacterium | reverse complement strand
AGAGTGTCGTGTATTTTAAAATAAAAAGCAATCTATAAATAATTTTCAGATTGAAGGCTCGCCCTAGATAAAAATAACCACTTTATATCAATAATCTTATTCTTTTCATAATATTCAGTTGACCACCTGATAAAAAGCAGTACCATATTAAGCTATTATCATATTATCAGCCTTTACTTTAATAGAGCATCCTTATGTCACATGCCAATGACTTGATACGTCATGATTGGTCTTTAAATGAAATTGATCACTTCTTTGAACTGCCATTCAATGATTTGCTTTTTAAAGCGCATCTTATACATAGAACTCATTTTGACCCGACCTCAATTCAAATCAGTACTTTACTCTCGATTAAAACGGGGGCATGTCCTGAAGATTGCAAATATTGTCCTCAAAGCGGGCATTATAATACGACCTTAAAAAAAGAAAAACTCATAGATATTCAAGTTGTATTAGAAAAAGCAAAGCAAGCTAAAAAATCAGGTGCTACTCGCTTTTGCATGGGAGCTGCTTGGAAACACCCTTCTACCAAGGATTTTCCGGCTGTTTTAAACATGGTAGCTTCTGTCAAAGCTTTAGGCCTTGAAACATGTGTTACTTTAGGCACTTTAACTGCAAATCAAACAGAAGCTTTAAAGTCAGCAGGTTTAGATTACTATAATCATAATTTAGATAGTTCACCGGAATTTTATCAGTCGATTATTACAACAAGAACTTATCAAGAACGATTAGACACTTTGTCTCATGTTCGCAATAAAGGGATTAAAGTATGCTCTGGCGGGATCATTGGCATGGGTGAACAGCAGCAAGATCGCGCTGGTTTACTGATGCAACTGGCTAACCTACCGACACACCCTGAAAGTGTTCCAATTAATCTACTCATTCGCGTGAAAGGCACACCTATGGAAAATGTAGCTGATTTTGATCCATTTGAGTTTATTCGAACCATTGCAGTAGCACGCCTTTTAATGCCAAAATCATTTATTCGTTTATCTGCTGGTCGCTGCAACATGAATGATCAAACACAAGCATTATCTTTTTTTGCAGGAGCGAACTCTATTTTTTATGGAGAAACGTTATTAACAACGCCGAATCCAGAACAAAATGAAGATTTAAAATTATTTAAACGTTTAGGATTAAATTCTTCAACAAGCATAGCTGATCATGCAAAAAAATCAGAAAATAATCATTTATATCGAGATGTCACACATGCTCATTTGACAACCTATTCTGCGTGACATCGACATGAATCAAATCACACTGATACAGGCATTGAAAAAAAGGAAGCAACTTAGTTTATATCGCATACGATACCCTAGAGAATCACCACAAAAAACACACATTAAAGTTGCAAATCAATATTATTTAAATTTTTGCAGCAATGATTATTTAGGGCTCGCCTCGCATCCTAAATTAATCCAATCTTTTCAAAAGTCTGTTCAAAAAGAAGGGGTAGGCAGCGGTGCTGCTAATTTAATTACAGGCTATAGCGTAGCACATCAACAATTAGAGTCAGCTTTAGCTGAATGGACTGGGCGAGAATCGGCTTTGCTTTTTTCGAATGGATACCTCGCCAATTTAGGTATTATGACGGCTTTAATCAAAAGAAAAGATACACTTACTCAAGATCAACTCAATCATGCTTCATTACTCGATGCCGGCATTTTATGTCGCGCCAAATTACAACGCTATCGACATCTGAATACAAACCATTTAACCGCTATACTTGACAAAAGTATTCAAAAAAACAAATTCATTGCCACTGAAAGCATCTTCAGTATGAATGGTGATCAAGCCCCTTTACCTCAATTAGCTCAAATCGCAACAATGTATCAAGCCACTTTAATAGTCGATGATGCGCATGGTATTGGCGTCCTCGGGAAACATGGAGCCGGATCGTTATCCTATCATGGATTATCTCAACAAGAAGCGCCTATTTTAATGGGGACCTTAGGCAAAGCATTTGGTTTGATTGGTGCTTTTGTTGCAGGTAGCACAGCATTAATTGAGACATTAATTCAATATGCACGTACTTATATTTATACAACGGCCTTACCAGCCTCTATCGCTGAAACAGCTTTAGTTAGTCTTAAAATAATACAATCAGAATCTTGGAGGCGCCATAAACTATATGACAATATTACTTACTTTAAAACAAAGATGGCTTCATTATCGATCAAATTATTACCTTCTAATACTGCTATTCAACCTTTATTCATTGGTGAAGCAAGCACGGCATTACAAGTTGCATATTTTTTAAAATCACAATCAATTTTAGTGTCAGCGATTCGCCCGCCCACAGTCCCTATAGACACTTCACGATTACGGATAACTTTATCTACTGAACATACTTTTCAGCAAATTGATCAATTAGTGCTCGCATTAAAAGCTGCTTGCGAAGCGTATTCTATCAAAACAACAGATAGACTATTATGAATAAAATACACACTATTTTATTACCTGGATGGGGTGTATCCGCTAACATTTTTAACACATTGCCTGATTATGATGCAGCACAAAAAATTGATTTATTAACTCTTCAAGGTGTACATCATGACGAATATTGGCTGATAAAGTCTTTAGATAAACAAATTAAAAAAAATCAACCTCTTTGCATCATTGGCTGGTCTTTAGGTGGACTTCTAGCCACTCATTACGCAGCATGTTACCCAAATCAAGTACAGCAACTCATTCTTTTGAACAGTAATCCTTGTTTTATTCGTCAACACAACTGGCCTGGCATGGCGCCTTTTCATTTTAAAACATTTTTTGATCAGTTTAACGCAGAACCTAGGCGTACTTTAAAACGATTTCACAATTTATGCGCAAAACAAGATCAATCAAATAAACAAAAAACAATTTACCATCAATTATTACGTTATCAAACAATCATACCGATTCAACATTCTACAGAACATCAGCATTGGATGCGGTTATTAAATTACCTTTCAGAAGACAGGCGTCATTTATTAGACTCCATTCAATGTCCGGTGTTACACATTTTATCACAACAAGATCATTTAGTTCCTTTTCAAGTAGCTCAAACACTTCAAACTCGATATCCTACTCATCAAATCACTGCATGTCCTGGCAGTCATGCCTTTTTTTTAGACAACAAAACATTAGTATCTACTATCATTCAAAAATGGAATACGAACAAAAAAATCGAGCATTTAATCACATGATATTATTTAATAATAAAAATATAATCGATAAACAACAAAGAATGATAGATATAAAAAATAATATTGCCTGTCGATTCAGCCAAGCAGCATCTAGTTATGATGAAGCAGATAAATTACAACAAGATGTGGCAAAAAAATTACTAAACTATTTACCTATCAAAGCCAACAACATTATTGACTTAGGATGCGGAACAGGCAAGTGGACGACTTATTTAGCTAAAAAATATAGGCCTCAAAATACGATTGGAGTCGATATTGCCTGGGGTATGTTACAACAAGCCAGGCAAACAAAATCAAAAACTATACAATGGTGTTTAGGTGATATTGAAAAATTACCTTTACCAAACCAAATCGCTAATTTAGTTTTTTCTAATTTGGCTGTACAATGGTGTTCTAATTTATCCCAGGTTCTACATGAAGCTTATCGGATATTGCAACCTGGTGGATATTTTATCTTTTCAACATTAGCCCAATCTAGCTTTCAAGAAATACAAAAAATACAAAAAAAAACAAAGCATGTTATTCGAACCAATCCGTACTTATCTGTTCAAACGCAATATGATCTGTGCAAAAAATCTCCTTTTGACGTGCAATATTTTAATGAGCAAAAAATGATTCAGTTTTATCATACACCACTAGATTTATTAAAAAATTTAAAAAGAATTGGCGCAAACACACTCACGCATCCTGTCGAACAATCTATCAAATCACACCATCATTTAAAACAATTTTTATCGCATTATGAAAAATTAAGAACGTCACAAGGTATTCCATGCACATATCAAGTTATATTATGCACTTTAACTAAAAAATAAAATTTTCATCTGATGACAAATAATCATTTTTATTTTATCTTTTAGAAAAAAATCTGTTTTTGAAAAGGCCCTTTTAACCATGAAGCGCAACACCTAAAGGTTTTTCTATTCCTCGCATCACTTCGTTAGGTGTTTAAAAGTTTAATACTTTTCTAGGTCTATTATTGAGTGTTTTTTGAATCGCTAAAATCTCATCATTTTCTATGCCTATAAACTCTGTTT
>JAAOIJ010000007.1 GCA_015163815.1 Endozoicomonadaceae bacterium | reverse complement strand
TTTTTTAGACACATATTTGTAACTCTGTTTCAGAGGAACATGATGCTTTTTGCTCAATTTGTTTAATCTGCTAATAGCGCGTTATACAGCTTACTATCTGTAGGATAGCTGATATTTTTCTCTATGACTGTTGTGTCAACGATAACATCTTCGCATTCTTTTTTATTGATAAAACCACTATTTAAAGCGATTGTAATCGTAGAATTGAAAATAGCTTCCATGCCTTTTGGGCCTATTTTTTTCTAAATTTTACCAAACTACTAAAGTCCACTGGCAAGGACCATTGCATCTCATCATATCCAGAAAAATATTGAAAATAAGGATTCTCTTTCCAAGATTTTACTATTTTTTCATCAGATAAATCATGAATATGCTGCAACATTAACAATGAAACCATCAGTCTAATTGACTTTCTAGGACGACCTCTCGTTTCTGAATAATAAACTCAAAATGTTTCTTCAAATACTACCCAAGGAATGATTTCAGATAATTGAATGAGTTTATGATCAAGATCAAGTAGATTGCTCAATTTATTTTGAAATAAATTTGTTTGTCGTGTCTTTTTCTTTCATTTTTTTCCCAGATTTTATATCAGTAACAACCTGGAAACATTATACCACAAATTATCATATAATTCATTGAATTATATGATATTTATTACTTTTTCAGAATCAACGATATATACGTCACAATCCTTCATTACTTTTACAGACAGAAACACTGAATTCTATACAAACCTTGATTACCAATTACTCTAAAAATAATCAATTTCCTGCAAATGAATGTAATTGCAAAAAAAAAGATACTTTACCAGCGTTACCTTTAAATGGCCCAGATTTTTTCAAGACTGAAAGTTCAATGACAATGCCTTGCACTATAAAAAAAACCTTTTATCTATATTGCTGTCAGAATAATAAGCTAGATATGATTGACGAGATCTCTATCAACAGATAGTTGGGGTGATCCTTGTTTACTATACAAATAAATTTGTTATAATTTAACCCTAAAGTAAAAGAGGCCCATATGAGCAGTAAACGATACACAGAAGCATTTAAATTAGAAGCTGTTAAGCAAATCACAGAACAAGGTTATAAATTAACTGATATTGCCAACAGATTAGGGATCACATCAAAAAGTCTGAGACCTTTGCAATAAGACAACAAAGACGCCTGATATGATCTTTTTTATTAAAATAGTTTAAAAAATGAAGTAATTTATGTATTGTTTGAATAAAAAAATACATAAATTATTCATTGAACTGCTTATTACAAAGGTCTCAGTCTATATGACTGGAAAAAAATACAGCAACTCTGAGACAAAAGATCAAGAGTTAAGCTATCAGCAAACAGAAAATAAACACCTTAAAGCTCAGTTGCGCCCTGTACATTTGAAAAGCAATATAGAGAGAAAAACTTAACTGTCTAGAAAACAAGGATAATACCAAGCGTCACACTGTCTCAGTGTAAGAAAAATGCACCTGGAAAAAGAGAAAAATATAGCAATGAAAGCGCTATATATCAATGTAACGAAGTTAGCAAATGATTGTATGCTTAGAAGAGGATCTCCGCTCAATATAAAGTATGACCATTAAGCATCAATCATAATGCATGAGGTTTTTCCACGTAAGTATGTAAATGCATATTTAGAGGCTACAATATGCATTTACACCACGATATAGACAGATCTTTCATGATGCACCGGACTTATAATCGTCTTTTGAGTTTTCTGTAGGTCTATCTTGCACAACATCTACTGCGTCAAAAAATTCATCATCTGTTTCATCTGTTTCATCTGTTTTAGATGTTTCTATAGCATTGTCTCTAGATGTAAGTGGCTTTTCTAAAGATTCAGTCTGCAGTGGAGTTGTCGTTAATAAGCTATCTACTGCGTCAAAAAATTCATCATCTGTTTCATCTGTTTCATCTGTTTCAGATGTTTCAGATGTTTCAGATGTTTCAGATGTTTCTATAGCATTGTCTCTAGATGTAAGTGGCTTTTCTAAAGATTCAGTCTGCAGTGGAGTTGTCGTTGAATCTACAACTGGATTATTAAGGGTAGAATCTATATCATTCTCTTGTACTTCTGATGTTTCCTGATGTGATGCGTTATATTGTAATACTGCATATTCTGAGTGCGCAGCGTTCGACTCAAATGATGCCATATCCTTCAACTCAATTGAGACTACTTCGCTTACAGATTTTTCTATAATCTTGTCTTTAGTAAGTGGCTT
>JAAOIJ010000087.1 GCA_015163815.1 Endozoicomonadaceae bacterium | reverse complement strand
AATTATGACAAGCTAATGGCGCACAAAGAAATCTTAAAAAAATTCAGCGACCCATTACCAAAGCTATCGGAGTTGTTCGATGACTAGAAAACCTGTAGGTGTTGCACTTCATGGTTGAATGGGCCTAATAAAACATCAAACTGTTTTTTTGGTTTCATGGTGCAATGACTTTTCACATAACTAATTGAAATACAAAAGGTATCCGTTCTGAATGCATATCAGAACGGAGTGCATTTTTTATTTTTCTGATAGATTACTCGTCTGCTTTTCTTCAACTGCAACACCTAAAACACGATTCATGGTTTTAAGTGAGGGTAATAATTTTTCCACTTCAAATCCAGGTCTAATATACCCTTGATAATCTCCATTTGGATTGATAATAATAATTTGAGCACTATGATCAATCTGATAATCTTCAGTATTTTCTGTTCCATCTTTTACTTTGCTATACATGACATTGAATTGCTTTGAAAAATGACTTGTATCTCCTGCATTACCTAAGACACCAATAAAGCTTGTATCAAAAATAGACAAATAATCTGTCAGAAAATCAATGGTATCACGACCTGGATCAACTGAGACAATAAGATATTGCGTTCGTTTTGCTAACACGGGATCAAATACATGAATCGCACGATTTAATTCTTTCAGTTTACTTAAAGTAGCAGGACAAACATCAGGGCATTGTGTGAACCCAAAATATAGAAAAGTCCATTTATTTTTCAATTGTTCTGATGTTAAATAGGCTGCTTTTGTTGTTTGCATGACAGGTATTTTAAATCGCCTTGGCATATCAAATAATACTAAACCTTGTTGCTGCATAGCCGATTTATCAATTGTTAGTAAATTAGCTGATCGCGTATTCGTAAATTTATTAATAGCTAAACCAATGCCTAAAAAAACAAAAGCCACTAAACATAATATTAAAAATCTTTTTGATTTTTTTACCATAAAATTTCACCTTATTTTATAATATCACAAATAATGATCTAATAATAATGCTAAAAATAGCAGCATTAAATACCAAATCGAAAAATAAAAAGTATTCATCGAAACGCTCGATTTCGGTTTTTTCCATAATTTAAAAGACCAATATAAAAAACGACATCCTAAGACCATGACAATGGATAAATAAATCAGACCACTCATACCAAAAACCCAAGGCAAAATACTCACGATATATAACAAAATCGTATATAGTAAAATATGTAATGCAGCATACTTCTCACCATGCGTCACCGGTAACATAGGAATATTTGCTTTTTGATAATCGTTTTTTCTATGAATGGCTAAAGCCCAAAAATGAGGAGGCGTCCAAGTAAAAATAATTAACACCAATAATAAAGCATGCGGATCAATACGATTAGTGACAGCAGTCCAACCTAATAAAGGCGGTATTGCACCAGCTAAGCCGCCTAGTACAATATTTTGAGGGGTCATGCGTTTTAAAAAAACAGTATAAAATATAGCATATCCTAATAAAGCACCCAAGGTCAGCCAAGCTGTTAAAGGGTTGATATAAAAAAATAAAATTGCAAAACCCATCATACCTAAAATCAAGGCAAAGGCAATCGCATTGGCTAAGGCAATATGCCCCTTTACAATAGGACGTTGCGCTGTTCTGGACATCAGTTGATCAATATGTCGATCAATAATATGATTCACAGTTGCGGCTGAAGCGGCACACAACATAATGCCAATATTACCCATCATGAGTATAGAGAATGGCACAAAATCAGGAGTTGCCAATAACATGCCGATCAGCGAAGTCAATAGCATTAAAGCAATCACATTGGGTTTACATAAAACCCAATAATACTTCCACTTCATCGATTCAATTAACCCCAACGCTGTCATTCAAGTTCCTTAGATTACATTTTAGACCACATTGCGTGTGCTAATGAAATTAATGACAATAGCAAACAAGCACCTATTAAGTTATGCGTGAGTGCAATGTGTAGAGGAAAATCAAGTAACACATTACTAATACCTAAAACCATTTGCAACCCAAGCAAACCCACGATGCTATAAATAGCAGAATATGCTCGCAACTTCATACTATGTGATCGTGTTTGAACAGCATGATATAGTTTGTAACATAACATACTCAATGAAAATAGTACAAATAATGCCCCTAACCGGTGCGAAAAATGAATAGCAGTACGTGCAGCATTATCTAAACGTCCACCTAAATAATCAGGCCCAATAGACTGTAATAAATTAAAACCATGACTAAAATCCATTGACGGAATCCATTGTCCTTGGCACTGTGGAAAATCTGGGCAAGCAATCGCTGCATAATTTGCACTGAGCCATCCACCCAATACAATTTGTAAAACAACTAAAATAATAGAAAGGATTAACCAAAAAGATATATTTTTATTTAAAATCAATGGATTATAAACAGGATATAATTGCTTTGTTAATAAAAAAAGTAAGGATAGCGTTGTAAAACCACCGATCAAATGAGCTGTGACCACTTGTGGCCACAGTTTTAATGTCACAGTCCACATACCAAACGCAGCTTGTAAAGTAATGAAGAGTAAAATAAAAAAACCTAATCGCATGGATTTTTTAGATAGTTTTCTATTTTTTATCAAAAAAGCATTTAAAGCTAAAACACATAACATCAAAAAACCTGCTGCATAACGATGAATCATTTCAGGCCATCCTTTACGCGGATCAACAGGGCTATTAGGAAAATGTTGTTGCGCCCAAGCTAACATATCAGATGTATTCGGCACCGTTAAAAATCCATAGCATCCAGGCCAATCAGGACAACCTAAACCAGCATGCATTAATCGAGTATAAGCCCCTAAACCGACTACAAAAAAAGCAAGTACTGTCGAACAGGCAGCTAACCAAAAAAGGTTAGCATTCGCTTTATGCATCATGATAAATCCTATTGTCATTGATTAAATATATTTTTTATATAGATTGAATTCATTTATTTTTAACCTATTCTACTTAATCTTAATAATTTCTGTAAATCTTTTAATATCGCCTGACCTGGATGCTGATCCGTATAAGCCATCATCAGATTACCATGTGGATCCATGATAAAAAAAGTCAAGGCTTCAATATTCGCATAATGAGGTAATGCTTTTTTTAAAACAGAATGCAATATAGGGGCATCACAATAAATCGATTGAATATCATCTACTCCTTTTGGAATTTGTAATAGCGTTTGAGTTAAAGTTGTATGCACAGCATACCGCTTCAAGCGATCACGATCTTTATTTAAAGCAATCCGTAGTCGCTCTGTAATATGAAATTTTTCTTGGCATGTTTGACCACAAGGAGCAGAAGCTAGAATCAATAAACTCCATTGTTTATTTAAATGATCAATCTGAAAAGGCTCACCATTCTCTTGATATAATTGTAAATCCGTTACAGTCATGGTAGGCCAAATTAATATCCCTTTCTGCGTGCGGGCATGAGGTGTCCAAATTTGGCTATAATACATCCAAATCGCTAAACCAACACAGCATGTCGGCAATAAAATAATCAAACTGATCGCTAGTTTTCGTTTCTGTATTGTCTTCATGAAACATGACTTCCTCGCCTTTTTTTTATATAAAAAAAGGCCATTAAAATAGTCAATACTAATGCCATTAAAAACCATTGAATAGCATAGCCTAAATGTTTTTGAGCTGTCATAGGAGGGCGCGGTAACTGCCTTATCAATACGCCAGGTTGATCTTGATTTAATATGACAATCCAAGGTAATACAGGACATTGTAAATCATTTGCAATTTTTTTGATGGCTTTTTGATCAATTGATTGAATTATTTTAGGCCAACCAGGACGCCATTGATCTTGTTTTAGTAAAAACGCAGCGCCTTGTGGGCGCCATAAGATCCCTTCAAAAAGATGTTCTTTTGATAGCATCAGTTTTTTAATCGGATTGATGTTTTTTTTTCGCTCATGCCAACCTCGATCAATGAGAACGGCTTCTTTTTCTGTCGAGTTTAAATACACAACAGAAAAAACTCGGTAACCTACTTGATGATTGCACATTTGATTATCAAGCCAATACTCTGCTGTTTCATCAAGACAGCCAGAAAAGTGAACTGGTTGATATAAAAAATCGGTTTTTTTATGTGATAGGACACCATTTAAGTCAATAGCATCACGGGTCATGTAAGCAGCATAACGTGTTTCATTATCTTGTTTTTGTTGATATCGCGTATACTGCCAACAACCTAAATTCAATAATAGCGTAAATATGATACAATATAACAAGCCAAAATAAATATTTTTTCGTATCGCTATCATTCGAAATCACCGGTTATTATGGATATGATATGAAGACACTCAATCTTGTATAACCAAAAAAGGGAACATTATGGTATTAAAAATAATTTTCATGATTGTTTTTATCGCTATGTTAGCTAGTTTAATGCATGGTTTATATCATTTAATTCGCTATAAAGAAAAAAGTGCTCATCTTTTACAAGCACTCATAGCCCGCATTTCATGCGCAGCTTTAGTGCTGATATTACTTATTTATGGATTATATATCGGTGATTTTCATTTGAGTGCACCGTGGCTAGGAGCATAACGTTTTTAGAACAAAATTTCAATAATTCATCTTATCTGTCTTACGCAACTCTCGTAAGACAATCAAATCGCAGCATTTGTCTATCAAAATACAGCGAATATTTTGCATATTCCCAAAAAAAATCACTTATTAACAATAATTTAAAAGTATAGACTTTCGTTGTATAGCAATCTTTTACACATCCTTTATACTCAATAGTAAGCTTCATCAATTATCAAGGAGACCTGCTATATGTTAAAAAAATACAGATCAATCGTATCTTTGCTAAAAATAACAGGATTATTCTTATGCAATATAGTTCTCTTATTGAGCAACATGCAGACTGATGCCATAGCAAAAAATATCAAGGCTGTGACTTTGAAAGATCAAGCAGCATTGATCGCAAAAGATGCCTCTGATATCGACGCATCCAATCATCCTAATATTATGCATTATTTAACAATCAATACGATCAATCAAAATAATCAAAGCATTTCTTTGTAACTAATCATCAAAATAACAGGCTATTACGCACAATGCATTGCAAGATTGCGTATTTTGCAAACCTCAAACAGTTGACAGCCTCTATGATAACTGGCGAATTTCAATCACTATTCTCATTCAAATTATCACTGAACATCTCATCAGATTGTTTTTTTGAATCCGATACACACTATCAAACAAGTTTTCGTCATGATACAGGTTTCAATTGATCAATCGTTGACGATTGTTTTGATATCAACTTGTGACCTGCATGCAGCATGAATAGGCATCCTGTATCGCGACAAGCCTTGATATGCATTTTTTTATTGAACCCAAGATAAATAAGCCGATATAAAAAATAAGCTCTATAAAAAATCCTTTTCATTCAATGGATATTGACATGCCTGCATCTAACTGGTCGACGATAACGCTTTCAAATTCACAGGGAATATCTACTAATTTACAAGATGACTTTTTAGATCAATGTGCTCAGTATGGTCAAAATATCACTTTTCAAAAAGCTGATCATCAAATACCCAGTCATTGGAAAAATATCAAAGGGAATATATTTTGGTTATCTTATCCTAAAATGTTGTCAAAAAATACCGTGAAATCTCGTGCCATCGTGCAAATTGCTTCACTTGAAGAAGTCATCAATGATCCAGAAATATATGAAGGCACATTAGCTTTTAATCAAGTATTTGCAAAATACCAATTAAATTTAGACAATAGAAAAGCAAAAACGCTATCCAATAAGCAAGCGTTTAACATTCCAAGTTTATCGAACAAAGTACAAATCAAAGATTTATTATTTGGAGAATATGTACTGACTTTTTTATCTAACTATCACTCAAACAAGCCTATTAAAATGCCTTTTATAAAAAAGTTGAAACATCTGTTATGTCCATTATGTTTTGGTTTTGAAAATAATACGATCACTCTCATTCATTCTCAATTATTTGTAACACAAAAAAAAATTCAACTATTTAAACAGAAATTCAATCAAATGATGAAGAGGCGTATTAAATTATTGAATCAAACGTTAACTCGGTATCAAAAAAATACAATCGCATATATCGAGTTAAACTTTGAATTAGATTGCATGCCAAACTGTATTCAATATAAATTGACACAATTAATTGAATTTGAAAAACAAAGTTTTCAAGAATTAACAATTGAAATTATTTCAAAATTAGGTAATCAGCTCGCTATTCAACCCGATTCGATCCTACAACATTTACAACCTTTAATTGATATTACATTGCTTTGGAAAACAATCTGGCCTCATCAACTGACTCTAATTGAAAGTCAAATTAATATGCAAATACAAACACTACGTATTCATCATGCGCTAAAATATGATGTAGCTCTCACAGAGAGATTCATTCAAAAAATAGAAAAATTACTATTCTATCCATCCCATCCTATGAATTGACTGCATCACATCAAGCCTATCATTTGATGTGATATTAGGTTTGGTACGCATCAGATAAGCCAATTTTTATACAAATAAAGCCGAGTATACCCGATAAAAAAGAAGCACTCAAAATACCAATACGCTCATCAAATAGCATCTGAGTACTCGGGATATCTTGAAAAGCGAGTGACCCTATAAAAATACTCATGGTAAATCCAATGCCACATAAGAAAGATGCTCCCAGTAAAGTTAACCAATTCACACCTTTTGGTTTTTTTAATAAACCTAATCCAATGAAGCTTGCGCAAAATAACATAACACCAAGCGGTTTTCCTAGCACGAGTCCTATAAAAATACCCAATGATACTGAATTAAAAATAGCATCCATATTCAAGTTATTCAAAATCACGCCTGAATTAGCCAAAGCAAAAATAGGTAAAATGAAAAAGATCACCCATGCTTGTAAATCATACTCCCATGACACTAAAGGTGATTTGTTTTTAGCTTCAAAAGGAATACAAAAAGCTAATAAAAAACCAGCTAATGTTGCATGTAAGCCTGATTTCAAAAAAGCATACCACATCAAGATCCCTAACACGAGATAAGGCCATCTTAAAGCCACTTTCAATCGATTGCATATAACAGCGAATATGAGACAACTCAAGCCCATCCATAATGCTGCCCAAAGCAGGGTATCGGTATAGCATACTGCAATAATAGCAATGGCACCGATATCATCAAAAATAGCTAATGATGTTAAAAACACTTTTAAACTGAGCGGTACACGAGATCCTAGCAAAGATAAAACGCCTAATGCAAACGCAATATCTGTTGCTACTGGAATAGCCCAACCTTTCTGTAAAATCGGATCATGCCCATTCAATAATAAATAAATCAGAGCAGGGCATAACATACCACCTATCGCTCCAATTGCTGGCAGTGTGATTTGACGTGCATCAGATAGCTCGCCTGATAATACTTCACGTTTTAATTCCATACCAATTAAGAAAAAAAAGAAAGCCATTAAACCATCATTAATCCAAAGCAATAAAGGTTTACTTAACCCAAAACTGCCCATGCGAATAGACACTGGCATATTCAAGCATTGAAAGTAATAAGACTCAAATGATGAATTAGCACAAAATATAGCAAAAATTGCAAAAAGGAAAAGAATGATAGCACCTATCACTTCTTGTTTTATATTTTTAATATAGTGCCATACGTTATGCTGTATCATGTAATGCCTCAATGATGATTTTAGATATCATACTGTCTATTTTAAACACTTGTTTTGGTCGTATATGTTTTTTGAATTTTATTGTCCGGGGTCACTGATTCTAAAGCGACATCAAAACTCCATAATGTTTTTAAATGCGCTAAAACACGCGCTGTGTCTTCAGTATCTAAATCTCGATTACAATGCATATAATGTCTTAGCATCAAAGTACGATCACCCATCATATCAACTGAATAGACTTGAATATTAGGTTCTAAATTACCTAAATTATGCTGGTTAGCTAATACATTACGAACGGTACGATAGCCTATTTCATTATGAATAGCATTAATTTCATAATAAGGCTTTTGACGATCACCTGTTAATACAAATAGATGCATATCACGAATTACTTTGGGTGATAAAAATTGCTGAATAAAACTTTCATCATTAAAATGACGCATCGCATAATCCAATGTTGTTAACCAATTAGAAGCTGCAATATCAGGAAACCATTGTTTATCTTCTTGTGTTGGATTTTCACAGATACGACGTAAATCTTTAAAAATATTAAAACCTAAAGCATAAGGATTCATGCCTTGATAGATAGCACTATCATATTCTGGTTGATGGACAACATTTGTATGGATTGTAAAAAAATATAACATGGCACTTTCAGTAATTTTATGATTGTTATATAACTCATTCATTAAAGTATAATGCCAAAAAGTCGCCCATCCTTCATTCATCACTTTTGTTTGTTTTTGAGGATAAAAATATTGACTTATTTTGCGTACAATACGAATCAATTCTCGTTTCCAAATAGATAAAGCGGGTGCGTTTTTTTCTATAAAGTATAAAATATTTTCTTCAGGATCGACTGGAAATTTTGGATTAGGCATGACAACTTTGTTTTCTTTTTTCGGAATCGTATTCCAAATATCATTCAGTGTTTTTTGAATATACGCTTCTCTTTCATGAAATCGGCAAGCTTCTTGCTCAGAAGATAAAGGTTCAGGTCTGTTATATCGATTGACTGCATGTGCTTGTAATGCATGGCAAGCATCTAAGACTTCTTCTACTGCATCAATTCCATAGCGTTCTTCACATTGTGCAATATAATTTTTTGCAAATAATAAGTAATCAATAATAGCATCTGCATTTGTCCATTCTTTAAATAAATAATTACCTTTAAAAAAAGAATTATGACCGTAACAAGCATGCGCTATCACTAAAGCTTGCATCGTCATATTATTCTCTGCCATTAAATAAGCAATACAAGGATTCGAATTAATCACAATTTCATACGCTAATCCCATATATCCTTTTTCATAATTTGCTTTCTGTGCTAAAAATTGTTTACCAAAAGACCAGTGATTATACATTAACGGCATACCAGATGCTGAATAAGCATCTAGCATTTGTTCTGAATTAATAATTTCAATTTGATTAGGATACGTATCTAATTTACATTGCTCGGCTAAATATGAAATTTCAAGATTATAGGTCTCAATTAAATCAAAAGTCCATTCAGATCCTTCAGAAAGATAACTAGATTTTTTCGCTATCGAGTTCTTTCTTTTTATTTTCTTTGCTGTACTAATAGAGTACGTCATGCAAAGACTCCTATTTTTTTTTCAAATAATGATCGAAATACTGGATATACTTCATTTAAATTAGGGATATGCGCCATTGAAAAAGTATTAGCGTATTGTTGTTGAATTTTTTCATATTCAAACCATAAGTTTTGATGATGGCGATCTGTAATTTCAACATAAGCATAATACTGTACATGCTGTATCAGCTTTTCTCGAATTATTTCACTACAACGAGGAGAATCAGCTTCCCAATTATCTCCATCTGAAGCTTGTGCTAAATAAATATTCCATTCATTACTTTTATAACGTTTTTCAATGATTTCATGCGCTAATTTAAGAGCAGAAGAAACAACTGTTCCGCCTGTTTCTCTTGAATAAAAAAACTCTTCCTCATTACATTCACGTGCTTCTGCATGATGTCGTATAAAGACAATATCAACAGATTCATATTTTTTTTGTAAAAAAAGATATAAAAGGAAAAAAAAGCGTTTAGCCATATCTTTTATATCATTGGTCATTGAACCTGAAACATCCATAATACAAAACATAACAGCTTGACTGGAAAGAGAAGGGATCCGAATTGTATGCATATACTTTAAATCGAATTTATCTAAAAAAGGTAATCGATCAATTTTATTTTTCAAAACATGCCATTGTTTGTTCAAAATATCTTTTTCGTTTTGTAAAGACTCTACATCATCGACTTGATTGTCTAATGCTAATAATTTATTTTTTATCTCTTGCATGAGACGTCGATCTTTAGAAGATAAAGCAATACGACGTGCATAAGCATGCCGTAATGATCGAACCACACTTAATTGATTAGGCGTTCCAGCATTAATAAAACCTGATCGATGAAAAGTAGTATCATTATGATTTTTAACATTTTCTTTCTTCATTAGATTCGGCAATTCTAAATCATCAAAAAGATACTCTAAAAACTCATTGCGATTAATCCCAAAAACAAAATCATCTAAACCCTCTCCTTGATTCATGGTTTTCCCTGGACCTGAACGTGCATCATTGCTTTCAGAAGAACGTTTAATTCTATCTTCTGCAATAAATTCTCGATTACCAGGTAAGACTTGTTCAATATAACCATTGGGTCCATGTTTAAATATAGCTTCAGTTAAGTGTTTTTTAGCAATTGTAATGCTTTCACCACTTTTAGTATCTGTAATTGAACGTTTATTAATTGCTTCATTCACAGCGCGTTGAATATATTTACGATATCGTCTTAAAAAACGCTCTCTATTAACGGTACTTTTCCCTTTGCCATTTAAACGTCTATCTATAATAATGTTTTTATTCATTGCTATTATATTCCTACGTTTATCTATTAAACATCAAAGGATTTGTATCGTGTAATATTGTATATTATTGCGATTTTCGAACACGAATATACCATTCACACAGCAAACGCACTTGCTTTTCTGTATACCCATATTTTGTCATTCGAGTCACAAATTCATTATGTTTTCTTATATCATCTTGATTACCTTTTGCATTAAATGAAATCACGGGTAATAAATCTTCAGTATTAGAAAACATTTTTTTCTCTATAATATTTCTCATTTTTTCATAACTAGACCATTTTGGATTATTTGATTTATTATTGGCACGTGCTCGTAATACAAAATTAACCACTTCATTTCTAAAATCTTTTGGATTTGCAATGCCTGCAGGTTTTTCTATTTTTTCTAACTCATTATTTAAATGAGATCGATCTAATACTTGACCTGTATCAGGATCTCGATATTCTTGATCTTGTATCCATAAATCAGCATAAGTAATATAGCGATCAAAAATATTTTGCCCATATTCATAATACGATTCAAGATAAGCGGTTTGAATTTCTTTTCCTAAAAATTCGATATATTTAGGTGCTAAAAACTCTTTAATATAACGAATATATCGATCATGTACTTCTTGAGAAAATTGCTGCTGTTCTATTTCTTTTTCAAGAACATATAATAAATGAACTGGATTTGCTGAAATTTCATCGGTATCAAAATTAAACACTTTAGATAAAATTTTAAAAGAAAAACGCGTAGATAAACCATTCATCCCTTCAGCAACACCTGCCATTTCTTTATATTCTTGTAATGGCTTGGCTTGAGGATCAGTATCTTTTAAATTTCCACCATCATAAACACACATTTTTGAAAAAATATTTGAATTCTCTGGTTCTTTAATGCGAGATAAAATACTAAATTGGCTCAGCATTTTTAAGGTATCAGGCGCACAAGGTGCTGATTTTAATGAACTGTTTTCTATTAATTTTTCATAAATTTTGACTTCTTCACTAATCCGTAAACAATATGGAACTTTCACAATATTGACACGATCAATAAAAGCTTCATTTGTTTTATTATTTCTAAATGTTTGCCATTCTGATTCATTTGAATGCGCTAAAATCACACCATCAAAAGGTATTGCACCCATGCCTTCAGTGCCATTATAATTGCCTTCTTGTGTTGCTGTTAGTAAAGGATGTAATACTTTAATAGGTGCTTTAAACATTTCAACAAATTCCATCAATCCTTGATTGGCTCGACATAAAGCACCTGAAAAACTATAAGAATCTGGATCATTTTGAGAAAATTCTTCTAGTTTTCGAATATCTACTTTACCGACTAAAGCAGAAATATCTTGATTGTTTTCATCACCAGGTTCTGTTTTAGCAATTGCAACTTGATTTAAAAGATTAGGATACACTTTAATTACTTTAAATTGTGTAATATCTCCACCATATTCATTTAATCGTTTGACAGCCCAAGGAGAGATCACATGTCGTAAATAACGAAAAGGAATGCCATATTCTGAGGCTAAAACAGGACCGTCTTCAACTGGATCAAATAACGACAAAGGAGATTCAAATATGGGTGAATTTTTAATTGCATAAAAAGGACGCTCTTGCATTAACTGTTTCAAACGTTCTGCTAAAGAAGATTTACCACCGCCCACAGGGCCTAATAAATATAATATTTGTTTTTTTTCTTCTAATCCTTGCGCAGCATGTCTAAAATAAGAAACAATTTGCTCAATCGCTTCTTCCATTCCATAAAACTCATGAAATGTTGGATAGCTTTTAATAATTTTATTTGAAAAAATACGAGATAATCTAGAATCTGATGACGTATCAATTAAGATAGGCTCACCAATAGACATTAATAATCTTTCAGCAGAACTTGCATAAGCAGAAGAGTCATCTCGACAAAGTTTTAAGTATTCCTCAAGAGTAAATTCTTCTTGTTGAATGGCATCATAACGTTCTTTAAAATGTTGAAATAACGACATTTGATACGCTCCTAAATTATGTTTAAAAACTTAAAAAAGCACATTCCTTTCGTATACTTTAGATATTATATAATTTAATAAACTGCTT
>JAAOIJ010000086.1 GCA_015163815.1 Endozoicomonadaceae bacterium | reverse complement strand
AATAAAAAAATACATAAATTACTTCATTGAACTGCTTATTGCAAAGGTCTCAATATGATTTATTGTGAGATAAATGCTGCATAAGAGGATTGATTTTATGATCATTAGCTTACTTATATTCTGAAGTTGGCAACCTGAATAGCCTGATTATTTAGGTTTCTGCTTGATTTAAATGAGAAGATTACTATTTATTTTTAATATTTTTCGATAGAATGGCAAGAAGGCCCAGATTTGAATCCATTTTAATCACTATGCAAGTATCCTAATATTTTTTTTAGGAGAATCATATTTGGATCCTGCTGCTATTTTTTGAATTAGGTGATGAGTTATGTCGGATATTTTGTTGCAAGCCCAATCAGAATTACTAATGCCTACTGGATTAGAAGAGAGGCAATTAAGTCAGTTGTTTGATAACATGCTGCATAAAAGTGGTATTGAAAGTGCTGAATTATATTTTCAAAATCATCAAGCAGAAAGTTGGATTTTAGATGAAGGTATTGTAAAAAATAGTAATTTTTTAACTGATAAAGGTGTTGGAATTCGATCAATAAATCAAGATAAAACCGGCTTTTCTTATACAAACGATTTAACTTTTCAAGCGATTGAGCAAGCAGCTAAGGCATCAAAAAACATTTCATTTAGTACTAAAAATATCGGAAAAAAACAAGATTTTAAAAGGGTATTTGGACATTCATTATATCATCCTAATAATCCATTAAGCTCTTTATCTCCAGGTGAAAAAGTTGCATTTTTAAGAAAAATTGATGAATATACGAGAGCACAAGATACCAGAGTTCAACGGGTTAAGATTAGCTTGTCGTGCCAGCATGATACGATTTTAATTTATGATAGCGACGGCACCATAGCAGCTGATCGGCGACCTTTAATCTGTTTAAATATTAGTCTTATTTTGAGCGATAAAGGACGAGTTGAGCAAGGATTTTATGGTGGTGGTGCACGTTGTGATTATGATTATTTTATGCATGATAATCTATGGGAAAATTATGCAAAAGAAGCCGTTCGAATAGCGCAAGTCAATTTTGAATCCATTGCAGCGCCAGCGGGGTTGATGCCAGTTGTCTTAGGTGCAGGATGGAATGGTGTCTTATTACATGAAGCAGTAGGGCATGGATTGGAAGGTGATTTCAATCGAAAAGGGACTTCAGCTTATGCAGGTCGTCTTCAAGAAACTGTTGCCAGTTCATTATGTACCATTGTGGATGATGGTACGATAGAGAATCGACGAGGTTCGTTGAATGTTGATGATGAAGGCATTCCAGCTAAGAAAAATATTTTGATTGAAAAAGGCGTTTTAAAACAATATATGCAAGATAAAATGAATGCTCGATTAATGGGCGTGGCACCAACAGGTAATGGTAGAAGGCAATCTTATGCACATATTCCTATGCCAAGAATGACCAATACGTATATGTTGCCAGGACAAGATGTGCCTGACGATATTATTTCATCAGTGAGTAAGGGTATTTATATTGTCAATATGGGTGGGGGGCAAGTAGATATTACGTCAGGCCAATTTGTTTTTGCTGCTAGTGAAGCGTATTTAATTGAAAAAGGAAAAGTAACACAACCTATTAAAGGGGCTACTTTAATTGGTAATGGTCCGGATATTATGAATAAAGTATCAATGGTTGGGCATGACTTAGCATTAGATCCAGGGATTGGTGTTTGTGGTAAAGCAGGCCAAACAGTACCAGTAGGAGTAGGACAGCCTACCTTAAAAATTGATGAAATGACAGTAGGTGGGACAAACACATAATTTATCTCAGTCTGTTTTTTTTTCGAAGAAGAAGTAGCTGAATTAGAACAGCATTGTATATGAAATTTTGATACACTACAAAAGCGATTGCGTATGTTATGGCGTAGGTCAAACCCTTTCATAGTACCAATCATGCAGAATATATGATACAAGGCATTTCATGAAAAAAAACAGTTATGATGAAAATGATATTTTAATTTGTACTCAAGGTGAGCTTTTTGGGCAAAATAAACCCAGATTGCCTGCTCCACCAATGTTGATGATTGATCGTGTTACTGAAATTAATCATCAAGGTGGACAGTACAAAAAAGGAGAATTAATTGCACAGTTAGATTTAAATCCAGATATGTGGTTTTTTGCATGCCATTTTATTCATGATCATGTGATGCCTGGTTGTTTAGGTGTCGATGCTTTATGGCAGTTAGTTGGTTTTTACTTAGCTTGGTCAGGTTATTCAGGAAAAGGTCGCGCATTAGGTAGTGGCGCTATTCGCTTTTCTGGTCAGATTTTACCTTCTAATAAAAGAGTTCAGTATAGAATTGAAATAAAAAGGATTATTTCTAGAAAATTAATCATGGCCACTGCAGATGGTTCTGTATCAGTTGATGGTGAAATTGTTTATACCGCTTCTGATTTAAGAGTGGGTTTGTTTGAGCAAAAAATTTTAGATACTTAATGTCAATTAAGAATAGATTAAGATCAACAAAATGGAAAAGTCATTATGAAACGAGTTGTTGTGACTGGAATGGGCATTCTTTCTTGCCTAGGCAATGATTTTGAAACGATTTCTCATGCATTAAAAACAGGGAAATCAGGTATTACTTTTCAAAAAAGTTATCAAGAATATGGGTTGAGAAGTCAAGTTGCTGGGCTAGTGAATATTGATTTAGCGGAACAAATTGATCGTAAAATATTACGTTTTATGAGTAATGCTTCTGCTTATACTTACATTGCTATGCGTGATGCTATTGAACATTCAAAATTACCGCCTGAGCTCGTTTCTCATGAAATGACAGGCCTCGTCGTAGGTTCTGGCGGAGCCTCAGCTGGTAATATTTTAGAAGCTGGGGATCTTTTGCGTGAATTTAATATTAAGCGTGTCGGCCCTTATCGCGTAACGAGAACTATGGGTAGTGCAATCTCCGCTTGTTTAGCTTCACCCTTTAAAATTAAAGGTATTAATTATTCTATTACCTCAGCTTGTGCTACCAGTGCTCATTGTATTGGTCATGCTATGGAACAAATCCAATTAGGCAAGCAAAATATTATGTTTGCAGGTGGAGGTGATGATGAGCATTGGTTACAATCTGCGTTATTTGATGCGATGGGTGCGTTGTCGTCTAAATACAATGATACACCCGAAATGGCTTCACGTCCATATGATAGAGATCGAGATGGGTTTGCGATCAGCTCGGGTGGCGGCATTTTAGTTTTAGAATCATTAGAGCATGCAAAAGCGCGTGGTGCAACAATTTATGGTGAACTTGTCGGTTATGCAGCAACATCCGATGGTCATGATATGGTAGCCCCTTCTGGAGAAGGCGCTATTCGTTGTATGAAGAGGGCGACTGCTAATTTATCTGGCAGTATTGATTATATTAATACGCATGGCACCAGTACCCCAGTAGGAGATAAAGTAGAATTAGCAAGCATTAAAACCGTATTTGGTGATCATACCCCTTTAATATCATCTACAAAATCATTATCTGGCCATGCGTTAGGTGGAGCCGGTGTACATGAAGCCATTTATTGTTTATTAATGATGCAGCAAAAATTTGTGAGTGCTTCATTTAATATTCAAACATTATCCGAAGACGCTGCTGATATGCCGATTGTCTTGGAAACATGTTACCCTAAGAAATTAGACCGTATTTTATCTAATAGTTTTGGATTTGGTGGAACGAATGCTTGTTTAGTGTTTCAGCGCTTTGAAGATGAATAGCCTACATTGATCACAATGAGTATGATGCTGTGTTAAAAGTGGTATTAAATACAGCTGTTTTTGGTAATAAAATTATTTTTCAGTCCATGTTAAGATATGCAGGAAAAAATGCGTATGAAAACTGATAGTCAAAAAATGACGCATGTTAAAATTTCTGTTTTAGGAGGAGGCAGTTTTGGGACTGTGATTGCAAATTTATGCGCAATGAATGGATATGAAGTGACTTTATGGGTTCGATCAGCACGTCAAGCGAATGAAATCAATACAACTAATATCAATTCTCGTTACCTGCCAAATTTTAAACTGTCAAAACGAATAACCGTGTCTACCGATTTAATTCAAACTGCACAAAAATCAGATGTTATTTTTATTGCCATTCCTAGCGTCGCATTTAGAGAGACTATTCAGTTATTCTCAGGTCTTATTACTGAAAAAACAGTGATTAGCTTAACAAAAGGGATTGAATCTGGCTCATTCTATATGATGACAGAGATTTTACAAGATATTTTGCCTGGTAATTTTATTGGCGCATTAAGTGGCCCTAATTTAGCGAAAGAGTTAATGAATAAATCATTAACTGCCTCTGTTATTGCCAGCAAAAATCCTGCTGTTTGCCAATTAGTGCAAACGATTTTGCAGTCTGCTTATTTTAGAATTTATGCTAGTACTGACCTTTATGGTATTCAATTAGGTGGCGCATTAAAAAATATTTATGCAATAGCCTCAGGATTAGCTTCTACAATGGACACAGGTCAAAATACGCAAAGTATGCTTATTACACGTGCTTTGGCAGAGATGAGTCGACTTGCAGTCAAGCTTGGTGCTAATCCCATTACTTTTTTAGGATTAGCAGGTGTTGGTGATTTAATTGTAACCTGTACTTCTCCTTTGAGTCGTAATTTTCAAGTTGGACAAGCTTTTGGCCAAGGTAAATTATTGCCTGAGATTGACCAATTATTAGGTCAAGTAGCAGAAGGTGTCAATACGTTAAAATTAGTCAAAAAGAAAGCAGATGAAATTTGTATTGAAATGCCTATTATGTCTGGTTTATATGCTGCGTTTTTTGAAGGTAAATCGGTGATTAAAATGCTGTATCATGAAATGATTCATCATGAAAAGTATGACCTAGAATTTACTTTTGAATAAAATATTTTCTGATGTCTCTCGTCGTTTAAAATCCTTGAATATCAGGAGAGAAATCATATTATATCCTGATATAAACTTGATATTATTAAGCTTATTATTAACCAAATCAAAGAGAATTAAGCATGATTTGCTGATCCTCTTTGATTGATTCTTATGACTGTTACAAGGAGTCTTGTGTTGTCTTATCAATATATTCAAATACCTGAAAAGGGATCACCTATTACAGTGAATGCTGATTTTTCATTAAATGTGCCTCATCATCCTATTATTCCATTTATTGAAGGCGATGGTATTGGTGTTGATGTCACGCCTCCAATGAAATATGTTTTAGATCAAGCTGTTCAAAAAGCATATCAAGGCCAAAGATCCATCCAATGGATGGAAATATTTGCTGGTGAAAAAGCAACGCAAGTATACGGAGCCTCTGAATGGCTGCCTCAAGAAACATTGGATGCTATGAAAACCTATAAAGTTGGGATAAAAGGCCCTTTAACAACACCTGTTGGAGGAGGTATTCGCTCTTTAAATGTCGCTTTGCGGCAAGATATGGACTTATATGCTTGCGTTCGCCCCGTTCGTTGGTTTTCAGGGGTACCTAGTCCTGTAAAATTTCCAGAACGAACGAATATGATTATTTTTAGAGAAAACTCAGAAGATATTTATGCTGGCATTGAGTGGGAAGCGAATACAAAAGAAGTTCAGCAAGTGATTGATTTTTTAAAAAATACAATGAATGTAAAGCAAATTAGATTTGATGAACACTGTGGTATTGGTATAAAACCTGTATCAAAAGAAGGATGTGCGCGATTAGTGCGTCGAGCGATACAAGCGGCTATTGATCAAGATAAAAAAGTGATTACCTTTGTACACAAAGGTAATATTATGAAATTCACTGAAGGTTTATTTCGAGATGTCGCGTATCAAGTAGCAAAAGAGGAATTCAATGCAACATTGATTGATGGGGGACCTTGGTGTGAATTGATTAACCCTCAAACAGGTAGCAAGATTTTGATTAATGATGCTATTGCTGATGCATTTTTACAGCAAATTTTATTAAGGCCTCAAGATTATAGTGTCGTTGTGACATTAAATTTAAATGGAGATTATCTATCAGATGCGCTTGCAGCTCAAGTTGGCGGTATTGGTATTGCGCCAGGATTAAATATGAATGATGAAATTGCATTATTTGAAGCAACGCATGGTACAGCGCCAGGTTATGCAGGTAAAAATAAAGTGAATCCAGGCTCATTAATTTTATCAGGTGAGATGATGTTGCGACATTTAGGTTGGATAGAAGCGGCTGATTTAATTATTGAAGGGATGTCAGTCGCTATTCAGAATAAAACAGTGACATATGACTTTGAACGTATGATGGAATCGGCAACTTTAGTGTCTACTTCTGAATTTGGAGAAGAAGTTGTCAAGAATATGCCATAATAACAGGTTAATAATCTGTGCTATTGATTGAATAAGCTTGTATTGTCAATCTATGAAATATTGACGATGCCTGATATCCCGTGCTGGCAAGATTAGCTCAAGATAAATGAATATATTGATGCATTATTTTAGATTCATTGAATGCTTGAGCTGTTATCATTGACTGACTTTTTCCAACAGGCTATCTCTCAGCTAGTGTTAGCCTCTTTTTATCAATGAGTTGTTTTTTTGATAGCAGCAAATTGACGAATGGTTGTATATTTTGAGAACCTTGCTAGGTCCTCAAAATATAGTATCGGTTTTCATTGTGACAAGCAGCATTGGGAATTGATATATTAGGCGATATGCATGCTGTATGCTTGCGAATGAAGTGAGAAATAGAGAGCGTTTGATCTATTTCATCAGCCTTTCGTTTAAATTGTCCTATCAAAATTCAATGATTTTAAATATTAAGGTTCTGATAATTCTGTTTTTTTAGCATCAACTGCTTGTTTCTCAGTTTTTTCATTTTGTGTGTATTCGTTATTTTGCACAGAATCCACCTCTGATTCAGTCAGCGGTGTAATATTAACAGCATGCAACCCTTTCGGTCCTTGTAAAATATCAAAATTAACGAGTTGCCCCGTTTTTAGTGTTTTATAGCCTTCCATATTAATTGAGGAATAATGTACAAAAAGGTCTTCAGTTTCACCTTCTTCATAAGGTAAAATGAATCCATAGCCTTTTGCATTATTAAACCATTTTATTTTTCCGATAGGCATTTATAATCCCTCTAAACTACTTGAACAGTGCAATAGTGAGTGACTGGTGTACGCACGCATACATCTCTATTTTAGTTTGTATAAATAGACTATTAGTTGTCAACTGATTTTTTATACTGCACTTGTAATATAAAAAATAAATTTATTTTAACTCATTCTATCTCGATAATATCTTATTTTTAAAAAGAAGGTCAATCTAAAAAACATCTTTTCTTAATATCGATGAAAGAATGCTGGATTTATGATGTCATTTTTTAAAAAAATATAGCTT
>JAAOIJ010000085.1 GCA_015163815.1 Endozoicomonadaceae bacterium | reverse complement strand
TAATGAATATTAACGATTGATTTAAATATATTTATTATTAAAATATGAGTATTTCTAAATTTTCAAAAGAACTCTTTGTTTTATCAGTAGATTCTTGAGGATTAGAATTATCAAAAAAAATTAATTAAGACTCATGATAGCAATCCGTTAACAAAAGAATTCATTCTATCTCATTTAGGTACTTGGAAGTTTTTAAATCTGAAGAAATATATTGCCAAATTTAGACTCGCTTCAGCAATACTGTCCAAATTATCCTACTGTTAAAACAAAAGAAAACATCTGGATGTGCTAAATTAACTAAATTTGCTTCTGAAAATTTTACAAGCGCATTATTTTATAATCAATAAATGATTATAATGAACTTATTTATCACAATATTTTCTCCTTTTAGTACGATGCAAACTATCTCTTGAAATCCTAATAGGGTATTTTTTAAATTCTTTTACTGTTGCATTAATAGAATCATACTGTAATAGTAAGATATTAATTTGAGATCTTGTTTTTTCAGTTAAGTTTTGATAAGCCATGTTACTCTATTTTTTATAGATAAAAAAAGTTACACGCATTATTATCATTTGACTTCTTTTTTTGCTATAGAAGCTATAGAAGATAAAGAATAATAAATAACATAAAAAATACTCATTACACTCTTTTATTTTAAAAAAATCACGTTATACGAGTCATTCGAAAAAAGATGCTGAATTATTTTTTTATTAATTCCTGTGGTTCTTTATGATTTGATGATATCCATCTTGACACTTAATATTCATTGATCATAGTCTTTCATATCTTAAAAATTGAAATAAAAGGTACATGAAGTATAAAAAAATATCTAAAAATGCATGTCTAGGACTTTGCATTATAGGGACTGCTTTATTATCCACTCAATCCATTTCAAGCGACAAACCGTTTTCTGATTTCAGCGCTGTGATGAAAGAATCTTTAGATCAATCTGCCGGTCCTGTGATTAAATATCCAGACATTGTCAATCAAGATTGGGAACCTTGGTTTTTTGATCAAATAAAATATGTAAATAGACAAGCGGCTTTATCTGCTGGGATCGGCTTAGGTTTAGCTGCCTTTGCAGGGCCTGTAACAGTTGCTGTAACGACAAACATTGCAGCAGGAGTGGCTGCTACAATGGGCGCAAAAATGGCGCTCAATTGTATTACTAGCACGGTACTACCTCAAAAAATTCAAAAAGACTATCAAACCTTTATTGCCTTAATGACCAGTATGGGTGCAGGTATCACTGCTTCAGGAGCTTCTAATATTGCAGGCTCTACCGAGTGCTTTAGGTTCACATATAGGATACGGTGGAACTGAAATGCTGACAGAAGAAATTGAGAAAACAACAGGGTATAGCAGCTAGCATTACTGGAGGTATCCTGGGTGCTAATACTGCAAGAAGCATAACTGCAACAATAGACAGAATTGGCTTTCCTGGAGGTTTTGCGCAAGAAGACTCAATTCTAGAACCTGGAATGAGTGGTTCTGGAATGAGTGGTTCTGGAATTGAGTCAACTGAAGCTGGAACTGAGCTAACTGAAGCTGGAACAGGCGGGTCTGATGATGTAATAACCATTACTCCACCAACAGTTGCACTCGTTGCAGGAGTAGTAATAATCATTGCTATACCAATAACTGTACTCGTTACAGCAATAGTAATAGGAGTTCCTCTTACTAGGGCGTGTCCTCAATCTGAAAATCATATATAAGTTGCTTTTTTTGGGCTATAAAAAAGACCTTGCTGCTGCACTTTACAATTGAGAAGGCAAAATCAAAACATTTGATTTAAAATTGATTGGCTAGATTAAAATATTTTAGACGTATTTCGATTCGTTTTAATAAGCTAGCCAGGCATTTTAAATGCGATGATTTATATTATGTGTGCTATTATTTGGGTGAATTCAAAATAAGGACATGCTCTAAACACAATGACTTAAATAAGTGTAGCACGATAGAGTTATCGTGCATTGCATTTTAATGAATAGTCAATTATTTTTAAGTATTTGATTTTATTTTACACCGTCGCTATATTCATTTTTATTGAATAAAAGATCCATTATACGATCAAGGTCATTCAATATAAAGGTGTCAATATACTCATCTAAAAATCATTTTTTTAATGATAAAGATCATCCGAACCACCTAATTCATCTAATTCATCTAATTCATCTAATTCATCTAATTCATCTAGATTTAAATGAATTAATTTAAAATAGGAGTTAATACCTTTTTGAATGCTATTACTTTTATAGCGCTTTGATTTATGTTTTTTAGATTTTTCTTCTTTTAAATTACGCCCTTCTGGCCAATCTTGATCTTGATCTTGATCTTGTGAAGTAGTAGACATACAGCAAACCTCTTTAATTACTAATATTATCACTTTTAATGTAGGATAAATTGGTAAGATTATCTTGCATATATACTAAAACTTGGTATTATTTCATGCTTGCCTGTCAAAAAAACATCTTTATACTACTGTTAATTAAAAAATAGCGATTCACGGCGTCAAAATTCATCTCCAATATGCCGTTTTCCTCTTTTCAAAGATAAAGCAATTTGTTTTTCGCGCTCTTTAAAACGCTGACGCTGATGATCATCCAGCTGGTCATAACAATATGGACAACTAATGCCTTTTTGATACGTATCCATAACCTGATCTTGCTGTGTAATAGGTGTTCTACAAGCATAACATTGATCATACTGGCCTCGTGATAAACCATGATTGACAGCCACTCGTTGATCAAAAACAAAGCATTCTCCTTGCCATAAACTGTCATCTTCTGGAATAACTTCTAAATATTTGAGGATCCCTCCTTTTAAATGATAAACTGATTCAAAGCCTTGCTTTTTTAAATAAGCAGTTGATTTTTCACAACGAATTCCTCCGGTACAAAACATAGCTATTTTTTTATGTTGTTTTCTATCTAATTTTTTTTCAACAAATTGAGGAAACTCTCTAAAATTATTGGTATTAGCTGAAATAGCACCTTGAAAAGAACCAATTTTAACTTCATAATGATTTCTTGTATCTAGAACTGTCACATTAGAATCTAATATTAACTGATTCCAATGATGCGGCTCCACATAAATACCTGCATTTTTAGCCGGATCGACATCATCTATGCCTAATGTGACAATTTCTTTTTTCAATTTCACTTTTGTTCTATAAAAAACTGGTTGATTTGAAACACTTTCTTTATATTCCAAGTTTTGAAAACGAGCATCTTGAGCAAACCATTGTTTTAACTGATCAATACTGTCTCTAGCACCACAAACAGTCCCATTCACGCCTTCTCGAGCCAGTAAGATCGTGCCTTTGATGCCTTGTTCTTTCATAAAAAATAGAAGGGGTTCATATAATCCTTTCCAATCCTCAAGTGTTGTAAACTGATATAATGAAGCTATAACCCATCCCATAACTAACCTACCTTGAACTATGATTGACTATCATGTGATGATTCAATTATTACAATCATCTTGAAAAAAATAAATATTTCAAATCATATCATATCGATCACAGTGCTTGCAAAACAAAGCGTTACCTGAATAAATATAAAAAATCATCAAAATACCTGAACTATACATTTGATATATCAATAAGATATTGATATGCCTTCTCTAGTATGACGCGCCACATCTAAATATTTTTCTATTCTTTGCATCAACTCATTGCGCATCAGGTGCGTAAAACAAAAGGTTATAGTTGATATCACAGTTTCAAACAGCTATCGAAGTTGTCAAGCATGATGATGGTGGTCTGAATAGCGTAGGCTTATCATCATTTGAAAAATTTGTTATCAACATCTTTTTTATAGTAAAAAACATCAATATATTTCATTTCCTACAATGTAGATCAACACCAATTATCAATACTTTATAGTGATTCTGAAAAACATTAGGCTAAAATGCACGATAATAGCATACAAATTACTTTATTGGCATGGTTTCAGAAGGCATTAAAAGAATTTAAGTTTTTGTTTTTTATTTTAAAAAAAACAAAAAACAAATCAATCAAATGAAATAATACAAATTTAAACATAACGTCATCATTTCGACATTATTTTTTATAATAAGAAGATACAGAAAACAAGCTTACCTATAACAATCATACAAAAATAAAAAACCTAGTTATTCCGTGAAAATCACAAAAATAGATCTATTGTAAAGGTATGGTATTATTTTTTATAGGATGCTTATATGACACGGAAAACACTTCAAATTAAATCAATACAAGCTTCAGAATTAGAAAGCTACTTAACAGTATATAATCGATATACAGGCAACATTATTGGCAATATTGGAGGCATTAGCAGCAATAGCCTAATGCTCATGACACCTTGGATGGTAGAAGTTGGTAGCATTTTTTGTTTTCAAGTCATTTTATCCAAATCGATCAATGGGCAAACTGAAATTCAATTTGATGCAAAATGTCAATGGTGCCACCCAGATCTCGATCCGCAATGTTTTGATTCAGGATACACAATGACTTGGTGTGATACACAGTTTGAAAATTTCAGATCCATATTAAAAAATTATCTCTCATTTCCTTTGGGATGGTAAAACAAGGCAGATTTTCATTGTATTTTTAGCGTTTTACAAGGTAGGCGAACAACTTCTGAATGTGCATATTTATCATGCCAGGATTGGCGTTCTACAGTAAATAATATCCAAAAAAAACCAAGCCCCATGCAGAAAAGAGAGCATAAGCTAATTAAAAATCTCAGTAAACATTGATTCCAAGTCAATACATCACCATTTTGATTTTGCACACGAATTCTCCAGGCTTGCATCCCTAGTGTTTGACCACTTTTACGCCAACACATTGCCATATAAAAAAAAACACTTATAAATAAAATAGATCCTAACCAAGGATCATAACCTATAGGTGCTTCTTGTATATTTTGTATCCAATAATGCACTATGGCATGATAGGCTGAAGTGACTATCATCAAAATAGCAAAAATAATGAAGCTATCATAACTCATAGCTAATAATCTTATGCTGAAAGAAGCTCTTAATAAATTTTGATATTGTATAGACATATCCTATAATCTCACTCATGTTGACACACAGAAAAACTTGATTAACTGATGCATACTCATCATACGATCAGTCAAAAGCATGCTTTATTTGTGATGTTTATCATGTCATCTTTTCTGTGTCAAGCGTACCTTATATCCAAAATATATCGAAAAAAATAAGATATTAATTGACTGGAATCATTTCAAATTCCACCTTGCTCACACCACATTCAGGGCAACACCAATCTTCTGAAATGGACTCCCAAGAGGTGCCGGGATCAATCCCTTCATCAGGAAAACCTAAGGCTTCATCATAGATAAAATTACAAACAGTACAGCGCCATTTTTTCATCATTTATTTACCCATGTTTATCTTATTAAAAAGTGAATTACAATCAATTATTCAAGATTGAAAGGAAATCATAAAGGATTGCAAGAGTTTAGTCGATATTAAAAAGATACATTTTGTGATATTTCATGATATTTTGTCAATGTGATTACATATTGACATTCAATCTGTTCCTTCGTACGATACGCTAAGATTGTGTTACACCCGTCCTTCTTGATATTTCAAAATGTTTATATGATATTGAAACAATATAAAATATTAATTGAGTAGACACATGACAACATATATAGGCAATCATGCATATACTATAATTTCTTTTAATCACAACATACAGCATCAATATATGACTTTTCTATACCCTGGCACTTTTGATCCTATTACAAAAGGGCATTATGATATCATTCAAAAAGCCAGCCAATGCTTCCCTCATATCACCATTGCTGTTGCAAATAATCCTAAAAAAAAAACATGCTTCACACTGAAAGAACGCATGGAATTTGTTCAATTGGCAGTAAAACACTTAAAGCATATCCAAGTCATTGGATTTAGTAATTTATTAATTGATTGTGCCATGGAATATCAAGCTCAAGGGATATTAAGAGGCATTAGAACGATGTCAGACTTTGAGTACGAAATGCAAATGGCTAATATCAATCGCCAATTAAACCCAAAAATAGAAAGCATTCTCTTCATGTCATCACCTCAATATACAGGAATATCTTCTTCATTAGTCAAAGAAATTGCTTCATTAGGTGGTGATATTTCTCATTTTTTATTACCTGAAATTGCAAGTGCTTTAATAAAAAAATGGCCCATTCAACCATGAAGTGCAACACCTAAAGGTTTTTCTATTCCTCGCATAACTTCGTTAGGTGTTCGATAGTTTAACACTTTTCTAGGTCTATTATTGAGTGCTTTTTGAATCACTAAAATCTCATCATTTTCTATGCCTATAAACTCTGTTTTCTTTGGCAGATATTGACGAGATAATCCATTGGTATGCTCATTCAAACCTCTTTCCCAAGAAGCATAAGGTGTAGCAAAACAACATTGTATTTTCAATGCTTTAGAAAAGACTTCATGCTGATAGAATTCTTTTCCATTATCAAAAGTAATCGTTTGTCTATATTTAAGCGGTATCTTTTTAAACACTTAACAATAGAATCTTTTACTTCATTTGCTTTGCGACTCTCAACTTTTTGTAAAACAACATATTTAGATCGTCTGTCGACTAAGCTAACGATAGCACCTTGATGATTTTTTCCTAT
>JAAOIJ010000084.1 GCA_015163815.1 Endozoicomonadaceae bacterium | reverse complement strand
TCGATAGTTTAACACTTTTCTAGGTCTATTATTGAGTGCTTTTTGAATCGCTAAAATCTCATCATTTTCTATGCCTATAAACTCTGTTTTTTTGGCAGATATTGACGAGATAATCCATGGGTATACTCATTTCAATCTCTTTCCCAAGAAGCATAAGGTATAGTAAAATAATATTTTATTTTCAATTCTTTAGATAAGACTATCATGCTGATAGAATGCTTTGCCATGATTAAAAGTAACCGTTTGTCTATATTTAAGCGGTATCTTTCTTAAATATTTGATCATTTTGTAAAAAAACATATTTAGATCGTCTATCGACTAAGCTAACGATAGCACCTTCATGATTTTTTCCTATAATCGTATCTGCCACCCATTCTCCAATACGAGATTTTTCATCGACAATAATCGGTCTTTTTGTCATATCGACTTGATTACCAATAAGCTCTCTACCCGATGTTTTTTCTTTTCTAGTGCAATATTTTTTTAAATTTTTGTATAAACTAGATCCTAGTGCGCTTTGTTTCTTAATATATTGATCAATCGTTTCATGACTAATCTGTATATTGTCTAATCTCAATCACCCTGAAATTTGATAAGGACTCCATTATTTTGATTAAAATATCAATATATTTCATAAGGATAGGGAGCCATTTTATAAGGTTTTCGCTTGCTTTTAATCGCTTTTCTTTTGCTAATTGATGAGCTTGTTGATCATCATATTGTCTCCCTGTAGTATGACGTAGAATCTCTCTTGAAATCGTAGACGGAGATCTTTTCAATGCGCTTCCTATAGCATGAATAGAATAATGCTTTGACAATAAGATGTAAATTTGAGATCTTTCTTATGCAGTCAAGTGTTGATAAGCCATGTAATTCTCCTTCTTTTGTTGGTAAAAAGAAGTTACACGAATTATTAGGGCGTGTCCTCAATCTGAAAATCATTTATAGATTGCTTTTTATTTTAAAATACACGACACTCTTTTTTTTAAAAAAAGAGTAGTAACTTATGATTAAGAAAATGCCTTACTGTTTCACTTCACACTTGAGAAGGCAAAATAATTTAACATTACATCTAATTGAATAGTCACATAAAAGCATGATAAATAGTAGCTTTTCATCTTACTGATAGAATCAATCAATATCCATTATATCTATGCAACTAGTGCTTGATTATATTGTCTTACTTCTAACAGAGTTATTTATTTTGATAGGAGAGTCTAATGAGTCCAATCGATAGTCAGAAGAAGCTATTATGCGCTTCTCCAATAAAATCTAAGAGATCTGATGCGAACAAACAAAAAGTCAATAGGCTGGTAGTACCTATGCCGCCATCACTAATATGTGATACTACCAATCAATCTAAGAACCCCGATATGCCGCTAAGATCTGATGATAGTTTTGCCTTTTAAAGTGTGAAGCACAATAGTTTTTTACCAACAAAAGAAAGAGGTTTACATGGCTTATCACAATACTTGACTGCAAAAGAAAGATTTCAAATTGACATCTTATGATCAAAGCATTAAAAAGATCCCTTGCAACGATTTCAAAAGAGATACTTCGTCATACTAAGGGGGCATATTGTTGTCAAAAAGCACGTCAATTAGTGAAATAAAAGCGATTAAAAGCAAACAGACTCTTTTATAAAATACTTCATAATATGATGAAATATATTTATTTTTTTGTGACGATTCCTTTCAAGATAAATTGATAAATCTATATTATTCTGGTACTTAAATTGATAAATCTATATTATTGTGGCACTTCATGGTCGAATGGGCCAAATAAAAACATATACGATGAAACTAATTGCTTGATGATATTGTCTTACTTCTTAGTGTATTAGCTTAGTCAGTAAGTTAATTTTGAGGTAGGAGGATCTAATGGATTCAATAAAAGGTGCAACATGTACAACAAATAATGAAGACAAATCAGTAGCAGTGCTAAATAATGAAGACAAATCAGTAGCAGTGCCGTTGAGAGAAACAAGTAGCAGGCAGGTTAGAAAACTGTCGTCAGTACAAAGATATCAAGAGCCCACGCTTGATGCATTATGTCATGAATCGGAAATCTTCGACTTCAGTGTGCAATTAGAGCCTGATAACTGTGTTGAACAGTTAAAATCTATTGCTGCGCCTATGTTGATATCTGATTTTTCCAGCGAAAAACTCTATTCCGAAACGATATCTAAAGCATTAGATGGTATTCAAGATCCTGAGTTTTATAGTCAATTACAAAACACAGTGCAATACGAAATATTATTAAGCATGCTATATCAACCAGCATCAGACACATTTTCAATTCATTTTCTTAACTCTCAGGCTCAAATAGATTCAGTTTTAATGGCATCTATTTACTCTCAACATGATTATCAAAATAGAGCCATAAAAAATAAAGCACTATATCTTTTTACTGAAGGTCGATTTGAATTACTAAACACATTAATTCAAAAAGGATTAAATTTGACTAATCTTTCAT
>JAAOIJ010000083.1 GCA_015163815.1 Endozoicomonadaceae bacterium | reverse complement strand
ACGCCTAATTAATTTTGAACTTTTATGGTCAGGATAGACTCTAATATTGTAAATAATTTTCTATAATGAGAATGAGGAAAAAATTATAATGCAAAATATATTAGCTAGAACGAATTTTACTGTAAGTCAATATGACAGAGGTAATACAATAGATACTATAACTGATAAATATGTAACTGACAGTTTTATGACACTGGTTGATTGATGTTGTATCATCCGATTTCTATAAAAAAATAAGGGATATCACAGGTTTAGATATCACAGAGCTTGTTCCAGATAAAAGTTTGCTGCTGGATTTATTTTATAAGAAGGTAAATCAATTAAGTTATTACTCTAACATGGAAAATTTTAGCTCATTAATAGAGGATGTTTTCAAGAAACAAGATTCGAATGCCATGAGGAAATATATTTTGTTCTGTGGTGATAATGCTGTGGAAATTATTATAAATCGAACGGATTATGATGAAGGCTTTATTATTGGATATGATCCTACTATTCCTTTGAAATGTATGATTTTTGAAATTAAAAATATAAAACTAATAAATAATAGTTCAGGTTTGAAATACTCAAACCCAAATCCTTGGGAATCAATAAAGAAATGTATATTTTTAAATTGGGAAAAAAGATACGCCTTAAACAATCAAGCCGTTGCTTTCGTTAGTTTCAGAAACGTTCCTCAATGTGTTGTGCAGGAAATACCTAGATATATTGATGTAAAATGTTTCTCTTTCAATCCAAATATATTCAATTTAATGTTACTAGGAGGGCATTGTGGATTGAAGATAAAAACTAAAAGTGAATTAACTGAAATACCATGGGACTTCCAATATTTTGGAATTAAAAATTTACAGGAACTAAAAAAGAGTCTGCAGTCAAAAAATGAACTGTATATGGCAATATATCATGGGCAAAAAACAGCAGTTCATGTTTTTTTTAATCAATTAAAAACATACTGTGAGTCAACGCTATTGTCAGACGATGAAAAAATGGCTTTAATAGACATTTTATTCTCTAAGAATCCATTGAATGGCTACTCAGGATTACTGAAAGCCTGTCAAAACCAGTATCATCAAATAGTGGACCATTTTTTTAATGTTATTCAATCTTTTATCATCGATTATCCAGAATGCAAGCACGATTTCTTGAGTATATTATTTTATTGTCATGTTCAAGGTGGATCCAGTTTGAATCTCACCCTTCTTGCACATTTTGAGGTCGATATATTAAAGAATGTAGGCGAGTTATTAACTTGGCCAGAAAGATTAGCATTACAAGCAGGAAATCCATACGTTACAGCTTGGTTTGAAGCAAATTTCAATCCAGCTGTATTGCTTGTACAGGAGTTGTTTAATGGTGAAATGATGCATCATTTATATCAATTTCAAATCACATGGATTTTATCTGGCATTCCAACGTTAAGCAAATTAAATGATTATTTTAGTATTCATCATACTTTATCGTTTGCATTACAGCATGGATATATAAAATCTGTTATATTATTATTGACTTTTATCAGTACTTATATTGATGAAACATCTTCTTTATCAACAGATGAACTCGATGCTTTAGAAAACATACTGTTTGCTAAGTGTGATAATATACCAGGGATTATGTTAGCTTGTAAGAATGGGCATATGTGTATAGTACTCAAGGTATTTTTGTTTTTAACAAAAGTATTAAAAGAACAATCACGAAAAATACTATTTTATACTCATCATGGAGAGGATACTATTTTAAAGATCTGTGTAGAAACAAATCAAACAGAGACCCTCAAAATAATACTCACTTGGCCAGAAGTATTCGATCATGACTTTGAAGAAAATATGATGATTCATGATTGGTTTTATTGTCTCAATAGTGATAACCAAACGGTATTACAGTATGCTATAAATAATGATCATTATGAGGCAATCAGTCTATTACAAACATTTCAAAACAAGCTAGGTAAGGATATACGTGGCTCCACAAGCAGTACAAGAAAACGTTTATTATCAGAAGATAGTACTTTACAACCTACTAAAAAAAGATGCCTGCCAAATAATGAAGTGATTTCGGCTGATTTAGAAGATGAGCGTATCCCTACATTCTCTTCCTGTTCTATTCAATAATCTTTGCATCAAACAATTCTCTTGGATGCTTGTTTTATGAAAATTTTTTTTCACTTAAAAGGCAGAGGAGTCTGCTCATATCTCTGTGTAAATTCATATTTTAGCCCCTAAATATAATCTTGAATTTGACCAAAAGATAAGTCATTATTTGATACCAATGTCGGATCAGTGTAATCAATTACATTGAAATATAATTGATTTTTAAAATTCAATATTTTAAACCTCGAGGAATCATCTGTAAAAAATGCGCTCTAAGTCGTTTAAGTTGTTTTTTCAAAAAAATTGATTGATTTAGAATCGACTGATTAGATTGATGGCGTCTTGATGAATATGTCAGCATATTCATCATTTATCTGACGATAAAATAGTGAAAATTTGGAAAGAAAATCCTTATTTTTAATATTTTTCTGAATGCGATGAAAGATAATCATGATGACCAGTGAATTCTAGGGTGTGTCCTCATTTTGAATTCACTCAAATAATAGCACACGCAATATAAATCATCGCTTTAAAACTCCTAGCTAGTTTATCAAAACGAGTTGAAATACTTCTAAAATGTTTTTTTTAAAATGAATAGCAGGTTTTTTAGTGTTAGAACGTTTTGGAATCATAGCATTCATTCCTAACTGTTCTGCTTGTTCTCGAATTAATTCAGAATCATATCCTTTATCTGCTATAAAATAGCCAGCTTCTTTTATTTTTAACATCAGGCCATAGGCCATTTTTGAATCATGAACCTCGCTTCTAGTGATTTCAAAATCAATAGGGCGTCCATTTCCATCAGCCAGCATATGAATTTTGGTTGTATTGCCACCTCTAGATTGTCCTATTGCTCTTTTTTCTTCTTTTCTAGAACCACTTGCATGCTGATGAACTTGAATATAAGTGCTATCTATAAAAATACAATGTTGATTTGTTTTTTTTTGAGAGTTAAAAAAATGATGTCATCTGTTTTTATATGTCCATCTATTAAATCGATTAGAAGCTGTTTTCCAAGGGAAAAACTTAGAGGGAATATTTCCACAAGGAGAACCTGTATGTAATTTTCATCATATAGCAGCTATGACATGTCGATCATTTTTCCATCGATGACATTGATTTTTTTCATAATTATTTGTATTTTTTACCAAAGCATATCAGTTAAAAAAATCTCTAATCATAAGTCACTACTCTTTTTTAAAAAAGAGTGTCGTTTATTTTAAAATAAAAAACAATCTATCAATGATTTTCAGATTGAGGACACGCCTTAATCAATTGATAGCTTTTTCTATTGATTTATTGATATCTGATTTCATTATCTTGTCTCTATAAAATGATTGTTTTTTCATGATAGCTTAATTAGAATTTACACAGAGATATGGACAGACTCTTATCAAAAGTAATGGTTTGTTTATATTGTAAGTTGCCTCTTTTGTAAACATTTGATCATCAATTTTTTTACTTCATATCCTTTGCATCTAGACATTTTTTGTAAAAAAATGTATTTTTAACAGATAGAGAGTATGAGTATTCTGATTGTTAACACATTTCAGATAATGATCTAGGCTGTATTCTCAATATGAAAAGCTTTATATAGGCAAGCTTGTTTTGTTATGCCATCTTGTTTTCTGGAATGCTGCCTATTACTTTGAACAAATATGTTTATATGGTATATTTTTTAATCGTGTTTTGGTTTTCGCGAGTGATCATACTCTTGACATATCAGGTTCGCATCATATCATCAAAACGTTTTTTAATCATTTGCAATGACAATGATCTATTTTTATGTTGAGATGTTTTGAATTTTAGTGCGTCGTTATTACTTGTTACAGTTTTTTTGAATATATCGATAACGAGTATTGTCTGTATTGATCGTTTGATTATTTTTTTCAAGATATACTGCTGATTTTGTATTGAAAGCATTTTTTTATTTCTGCCTCACCCATGATTCTGTTCGAGCATAATACATCCAAGCATTCTGCTGTATGATTGCTAATTTTTTGTTTTGATAAGAGATATCTATATCGTATCTTGGGTTCTGATAAGCTCTAAGATAGCCTATGTCTGTATGAAGAAAATGGTAATAGCTCCAGTTATAAAAAGGGTTATCTTTCTCACGAAAATCATTCTGATCCGTATCGCTTAAAGCTATCTTTATGTCTAACGTATTAGATGATAGCGCTTGGATTATATGATAGTATTTTTTTTTGAGTTCGATTTTTTCTATTGTTGCTGTGAAAGGTCTTCCACGGGGACTGTCATGCTCAAACAAAGTGGCTGTATCAATATCTAATATATTAGATATCTGACTAGGAATCAATGTTGTTTTAAAATAATCTAAAGACATTCCTTTCACTATAACTGCCTTTACTATACAGGAGGGAGCAATCTGATACATCGGTGGTTTCAAAAATATATTATCTGCATCTGTATAAATTAATGATCCTTTTTTCGTCTGTTCAAGGCTATGAGCTATACTCAGTTTATTTTTATTTCTAGCTATTTTGATAGCTTGTTCAATAAACAGGTTTTTATCATAGAGAATAGCAAATCTTAACTCATCCATAAGAGAGAACAGTATTTTATACCTATCCCTAGTAGAAGCATGCTTGTTTAAAGTGTGATATTTTAGTTTTGTTTTTTTTAAAAGATAAGAAGTCTCATTTAAAGTGAAAAGTTCGTATGTATTGATAACTAAAATATTGTTATGATCAAAATCGGATATCAGTGTCTCTTTTGCACATGGATTCATATTGAGTTCGGTATAAACTATAATTAATGGAATGCCTGCTGGTTGTAATAGATTGGCGATATCGAGTAAATTAGATCTCAAATCAAATTGACGTGGAGGATTATTTTTTCCATTAAAAATCGAGCTACCTGTCAATGATCCCCAAGTTGTAAAAACAGGTCCAGGTGGCATGATGTGCAACCCATATGTTACTGCTTTTTCTAATGTTCTATAGCCAGAATAGTGTAATGCTTGTAACATGACTTGATAAGATTCATGATCGATATCTTGATGCGTTATATTGACCTCTTTTTTAATTAAATGGTCTAAAATAAAAGCTTGCCGAGCAAAAGGGATTTCCGGTCCTGTCATTAAATCTATAGATTTAAAAGTTGAAGATGCTTGAATATGATCTTCTGGAATAGGCGTAATAGCCAATTCAAAGGCCCCTTCCAGTTGACACAATTCAGTTCTAGGCAGTTGACACAATTCAGTGTTAGGATTCACATTGAATGACTTAATCTGATAAGCCGTAGGTTGTTTCTCTAATACGACCAGAAAATGATCCAGCTGATCGTAAAAAATATAAGATTGGTTATCTCGT
>JAAOIJ010000082.1 GCA_015163815.1 Endozoicomonadaceae bacterium | reverse complement strand
GTTGGGTCATTGAACAGAGTTTTGGGACTTTAAAACGTCTTTTTTTATTCACGAAAGCGAAATATTTTAGTGCCGAAAAAGTATTAACGCAGGCTTATTTTAAAGTAATCTGTGTTAATTTATTAAAAGCAAGTAATAAAATAAGTCATGATTTTTAGCATTTCCAGGAGGATTCCCTCTAAAATGCTAAATTTAGATGGAATCCTCTTAAAATAGAACGAAACACGACTCATTTTATCATTTTTTTTGAAAAAAAATAAAATTTATTCTCTTATTGCAAAGGTCTCAGTATATTGCAACAATGGCTAGGTAGCACTCAAAATGCGTGTGCTAAACTGTAATCAATAGGTTTTAGATATGTGCGGAATTATTGCTGGTATCACGCAGCGTAATGTAGTCCCTATTTTAATTGAGGGCTTGCGTCACTTAGAATATCGAGGTTATGATTCAGCTGGTATTGCTATCCTGACATCTGAATATCAATTAAAGCGTTTACGCTGTTTAGGCCGTGTTGATAATTTATCACAACAACTGAATAAACAAAATATGTCTGGTTTTTCAGGGATAGCACATACACGTTGGGCTACGCATGGTGTTTTGACTGAAAATAATGCGCATCCACAAGATTCTCATCATCAAATTATGGTCGTGCATAATGGTATTATTGAAAATTACGAAGCATTAAAAAAAGAATTAATCGCATTACAATACTGTTTTAATTCTGATACTGATACTGAAGTAATTCCTCATTTAATTCATTTATATCATCAAAAAACGAATTCATTATTAAAAGCTGTCCAGTTAACCGTTAAAAAATTACAAGGTATCTTCAGTTTAGTCGTCTTAGATGAAAAAAGCCCGGACTGTTTAGTTGCATACCACGGAGGGAGTCCGTTAATGATTGGTATTGGTATTGAAGAGCATTTTATTGCCTCTGATCCATTAGCTTTATCTCCTTTAACCAATCGATTTCAGTTTTTAGAAAAAAAAGAAATAGCGATTATTTCACAGTATCAGGTTTCTATTTATAATGATTTAGATCAGCTGATAACGCGTGCTATCACACATCATGAGTTTGAGTATGCCAGTTATGAAAAAGGTCATTTTAGATATTTTATGCTGAAAGAAATTTATGATCAACCGCACTCTATTTTAAAAGCTTTGCAAGATCGTATTGCGCATGGCCAATTAGATCATAAAACATTAGCTCAAGAAATATCTTTGCCATCATTAGCGATCATAGAACATATTCATATTGTGGCTTGTGGTACGAGTTATCATGCAGCGCTTGTTGCAAAGTATTGGTTTGAATCAATTGACATGCCCTGTCATGTAGAGATTGCCTCTGAATTTCGATATCGCACTGTCTGTGTTCCTAAGCATTGTTTATTCTTAGCGTTATCTCAATCAGGAGAAACAGCAGATACATTAGCGGCATTGCGTATTGCTAAAACATTAGCGTATTGTCATTCAATTGCTATTTGTAATATAGCCACTTCTTCTTTAGTTCGAGAATCAGATATGGTTTTTTTAATGCATGCAGGCGCTGAAATTGGCGTTGCTTCCACAAAAGCTTTTACCACGCAATTAGTCGTTTTATTGTTGCTTATGTTAATTATTGGGCGTCAAAAAAAAACGATATCAATTCAAAAGGAACAAGAAATTATAGTAGCATTACAAGCATTACCCAGCATGATTGATGCTCTTTTTAAAATCAATGATGATCTTAAAAGATGGGCAGCGCAGTTAATGAAAAAGAGCAGTGTTTTATTTTTAGGGCGATCTACTTTATATCCTATTGCGATGGAAGGCGCTTTAAAGTTAAAAGAAATTTCGTATATTCATGCAGAAGCTTATGCGGCAGGTGAATTAAAGCATGGGCCTTTAGCGCTAGTCGATGAAGATATGCCTGTCATTGTTTTAGTTCGACAAGATGCATTGTTACCTAAATTAAAATCAAATATTGAAGCGATTAAATCAAGAAAAGGTCAATTATATTTAATAACCGATTATGATATGACGATTGATCAAAAAGAAATGATTGATCAAATTATGATTCCAGCTGTCCATCCTTTGATTGCGCCTATCGTTTATACCATTCCATTACAAATCTTAGCGTATGAAGTCGCTGTCTTGAAGGGAACAGATATTGATCAACCGCGTAATTTAGCAAAATCTGTGACGGTTGAATAATGCTGTTCCATCATTCGCATCACCATTTTTTCATGCAGCCTGTGAATAATCATATAGGCATCATGTGAACCTCATGCGGTTTAGGATAGGATCATATCAAAAAAATAGGTTCAGCTATGATACCCGAAGGACATCTTGTTTTTACAAAATATCTTGAGTTCTCAGGCAACAATGAAGTGCAACACGTTAAGCTTGTTCCGCTCCTCGCATCACTTCATGTCGTGTTTGAGATGTTTTATATTTGTCTTGATCTGTTATTGTCTATTTTTTGAATGGCTACAATTTAACAATTTTTAGCAGAATACTAAATTGATTCAATCGGTAGCAATATCGGAATATGCGTGGCTGTCTATTGGTCGAACAGGCTCCTGGTAATCATGATAAGATCGGTATCGTGATGAGATTTATATTCATCCTAAAATATCGCTAATATGGCTTGTCGTAGAGTGTTTGCATAGCGAGACCTTTGCAATAAGACAACAAAGACTCCTGATATGATCTTTTTTATTAAAATAGTTTAAAAAATGAAGTAATTTATGTATTGTCTGAATAAAAAAACACATAAATTATTCATTGAACTGCTTATTGCAAAGG
>JAAOIJ010000081.1 GCA_015163815.1 Endozoicomonadaceae bacterium | reverse complement strand
TATAAAGCATGAAGATACGATTAGTATTACGATACAATCAGAAGATGTACAAGGTATTATCGCAAATAAAACAGAAGTGATGTACAACGGACTTTCAATTGGTCAAGTAAAAGCAATTACTGTCAATAATGATTTAAAATATATTTCAATGCAGATTGATATTGATTCTAAATTTAAATCATGGCTAACAGATAAAACAGAATTTTGGATTGTGAAACCAAAAATAGGATTACTAAAAGTCAGTGGGTTAGAAACTTTATTTTCAGGGAATTATATCGCCATTAAACCCAGTATTCATGGAAAGCTAATGAATGAATTTATAGCTCATCAAAATCCAGCTATATTAGACAATGACGATGCAATTTTTTATCTTACGTTACAAGGATTAACATCTTATTCAATGAGTCCAGAGAGTCCTATTTATTTTAAAAAATTAAAAGTAGGCAAAGTCATTAAATATATTTTAGAATCTGAGTCAAAAAAAGTAATTTTAGCCATTGCAATTGAGAACCAATATAAACACTTAGTTAGAAAAAATACAAAATTTTGGGAAGTAACTGGTGTTCAATTAGAAGGAGATTTAACTGGCTTTCGTATCAAATCAGAATCCTTAGAAACTTTAATAAAAGGTGGTATTGCATTTGATACACCTATTTGGGAGGATACAGAATCATTAGCTAATCCAGAGGATGTTTTTGTCCTATATAATAATATGCAGGATGCGCAATTAGGGATTATTGTGACAGTTGATTTTCCGTTAAATAGTAACGTTGTAGATAAAGATACGCCTGTGACTTATCGAGGTTTACGCGTAGGAGTTGTACACGATGTCTTTATTTCTCCTGATGTTGAGTTTTTTACCGCTAAGTTGGTGATAAAACCTGATGCATTGCGATTATTGGTAGAAGGTGCTAATTTTTGGATTGTGCGACCTGGTTTTAATATGCAAAATATGAAAGATATTCCTGCTTTATTAGGAGGATCTTATATTGCATTGGATATAAAACACAAAGATTTAGAAAAAGCGAAACCAAAAAAACATTTCAGAGGTTATGATGATCTCGTGTATTCCTCTTTGAATAAACCAGGATTAAATCTTGTTTTATTATCAGACACTTTGAATAATATCACAATGAATACATTGATTGTCTATAAAGGCTTAATGATAGGATCAGTTACTAATATTGAATTTTTGAAACATATTAAGACTTTTATTGTTAGTATTAATATTCGAAAAGAATATGCTTCTTTGGTGAATAAAAGTTCACAGTTTTTTGATCAAACATCTTTTAAAATTACAGGTTCTTTAAGCAATTTTAGTATTCAAATACCTTCATTACCTGAGTTATTAAGTGGTTCTATTCAGGTAGATACCTTAGATTTTAACGCTGACTCTTTAGAAACTGGCAGCCAAATTGATTTACAAAAATATTTATGCAATAAAAAAGATTTACAGCTTTCATTATTAGTTGATAATTTACATTTTTTAAGAGTTGGGCTATCTGTTTTATATCGAGGTGTTCACGTAGGGCGAATCATCCATTATGAGTTAGGAGATCCTGCCAATAAAGTCATTTTGAAAATTTTGATTGATGAAAAATATGCAAATTTAGTGACTAAAAATAGTAAATTTTGGAATGTCAGCGGCATTGAAGTGAATGGTGGGTTTCTGAGTGGTTTGAAAGTGAGAACACAGTCGATTGAAACTATTTTATCAGGCGGCATTGTCTTTGCTACGCCGAATGAAACAGATCCACCTGTTGATCAAAATTATACCTTTATTTTAGAAAAAAAAGTAGAGTCGGCTTGGGAAAACTGGAATCCTAAACGATCTTTAAAAAGAACTGCAAATTAAGATATAGCATATATTATGCTGTCATTTTTCAATAAAAGTAAACAGGTAGTGATATGATATCCCCTTTAGTCATGACAGATCAATCATCATTAGTGACAGTTGTAGATTGGTTGCGTTGGACTTTTAGTCGTTTTAATGAGTCTGATTTATGCTATGGGCATGGTTATCCTGATGCGTGGAGTGAAGCTGTATTTTTAATATCACAAGCCTTATCTTTGCCTTTTGCCTCATTAAGAGATTTTGACTCAGCGCATGTTACTTTGACTGAAAGCAAATGGTTAGCTGATTTAATAGAAAAACGAATTGTAAAGCGTATTCCATCCGCTTATTTAGTCAATACAGCTTGGTTTTGTCAATTACCATTCTATGTTGATGAGCGAGTTTTAATTCCTAGATCGCCTATTGCTGAATTAATTACTAATCGATTTTCTCCTTGGCTAGATGATATAGAAGTACATAGTATTTTAGATTTATGTTGTGGGTCTGGTTGTTTAGGCTTAGCAAGTGCACATTATTACCCTGAAGCACAAATTGATTTGATTGATATATCAGAAGAAGCTTTATCGGTTGCTTCGATTAATATTGATCGAGCTGATTTATGGGATCGTGTGAACTTGATGCAAGCTGACTTATTAACTGAATTGCAGCAAGAACATTCTGCTAATTATGCTTTAATTGTGTGTAATCCTCCTTATGTTTCAGAAGAAGAAATGTCTTTATTGCCTCAAGAATATCAATATGAACCTGCGATTGGACTCACTGCTGGTGAAGATGGATTACAGTACGTTCATGCTGTTTTTCAATATGCTGCAAAGCATCTTACTGATTCAGGCATTCTGGTTCTGGAAGTGGGTAATAGTGATGAAGCTTTAATTGATATATATCCTGATATTCCATTTATTTGGCCTTCTTTTGAACAAGGTGGTTATGGTGTTTTAATATTACATGGAAAAACGTGTCGTCAATTTTTTAATTGATTTTTCATCTAATATTCAATTGATCATTTAAAAAATGACACATATTAGCAATATTGCAACATGTTTTTAGAATTATACAAAAACATAAAAGTATAAAATATTTGAATTTGCAAATCACGAAGTCATGGTGAAATAACTGGGACAATTTAGTGATCTTTTTATCCTATCCCCAATCTATTAGGCAGATTATTTATACAACCAATATGATTTAATCATTTAATGCGCAGTTAAGGAAGGTAACTAAGAATAAATGTGTTTTTCCTAGTGATGAGTCGGTGTTTAAAACGTTGTACTTGACAATCAATTATATCACATCAAAATGGACTGCACCGATACGAAATTGGCATGAAGCAATGGCTTATTTTTTGATCAAATTTGACGATCGAATTCAAGATCATATTTAGGGGCTGAAATATAAATTCACACACTTACGTGGACAGACCCCTTATTTTATGCGGAGTTTGGCCTAATTTACGATGATTTATTGATTGGATAGCATGGCTTTTGTTGTGTCTGAATTTTTACACAAAAAAATTGATTTATTCAGAATTAACTATTTAGAGGCTGACATATGAATTTACATACTTATGTGGACAGACTTCAGACCTGACTCCCTTTACATCCTTGCAGGGAACTATTCTAGTTTTTTTATATCGATTAACATCACTTGCATTTTGTTTGTAAAATATTCAAATCAATCTTTTGTCTCTGTTTTTTTAAGACATATAAAAGATTGATTTCTTTAGAGTCAATTATTTTATATTATTATTTTGCATATTTTAAATTGATATTTTATATGATAATTTTTAG
>JAAOIJ010000006.1 GCA_015163815.1 Endozoicomonadaceae bacterium | reverse complement strand
TTAGTAGTTTAAGTACAAAACATTTTCTTGAACAACGATTTAATCTTTTTTTAATCGCTACTTGTAAAGCATTCATGATATAAGACTCAGGTAAAAATTAAGCATGATAACAAATCATGGTCTTTAAATCATAAAACTTAATTGTCTTTATATTATTTTTTTACATGAATAAGGTTGTCTTATTGCAAAGGTCTCAGACTGTTATTGCGCTTTCATCATGATATGAGAAAGCGCTATGATGTATTTCACCTGCTAGTGGATTGTGATGATTAAGATATATTGTGACTCGTAATGAGTCGTCACGCAATGCTTATAGTTTAATGCAATTGCTTTTTTAAGATGGATAGCTTGATGTGATAAGAGCGCATTGAAGTGTTTTACATGGCTTTATTGATATTATGCCAATGCTCTGATGCTTGTACTAAAGTGTAATTTGGATTGTATGTTAGGTAGGCCAGCAAAGGCTTTGTATGTTGATAAAAACGGTTAAGTTCATTTGGTAAAACAGGTGTGCCGCGAGGCAGTTTAACCGTTACAGGATTTTGATGTATGCCGTTCACTCTAAATTCATAATGTAGATGAGGTCCTGTAGCACCTCCTGTCATGCCAACAAATCCGATAATGTCTCCCCCTTTGACTCGACTTCCTTCTTGTAAATAGGATTTAAAATGATTTAAGTGTGCATATACAGTTGTAATTTTATGGCGATGTTTAATAAAAATCACGTTACCATATCCTTTTTGATACCCTGAAAATGAAATAACACCATCAGAAGATGCTTTGACAGGAGTATTCATGGACGCTGCATAATCAGTCGCGCGATGAGGCCTAATAGTGCCATAAATAGGATGTTTTCTTCGTGTCGTAAAGCCAGAACTAATATAAGTAAACGCAACAGGTGATCGCATAAAAGATTGTTCTAAGCTATCTCCATTGAGATTGTAATACCCTGATTCACCTTGTTTATTGGTATATCTTACAGCATGTAATTTTTTATTTCGTTTGATTAATTGCGCTGCAATAATAAAACCATTACTCATTTTTTTATTATTTGAAAAATATTCTTCATAAAGCACATCGACTTGATCTCCAGCATGTAATTCATACGATAAGTCAATCGTATAATTAAAAATATTAGCCAGTTGTAATAATAATTTATCGTTTAAATGAGCACGTTTTCCTGAAGAAAATAAAGAATCTTGAATAATAAAAGAAGTGCGTTGATAACGAATATCTGGTTGTTTTGTGACTTGAAAACTATCAAATTGATTCTGTTTATTTTTTTTAAAGGCAATATAATTAAAAGGTGTGACATGATAGCGTAATTCTTCTAATATTTTATTTTTGATATAAAGTGAAAACTCAGTGCCAGGTGAAATAGACACTAACTTTTTACCATGACATGATTTAAGAAGATCAAAAGCGGTTTTATTGGGGAATCCTATTTTTTTTAATAAATCGACTAATGTATCATTCGGTTTAACTGAAATTATTTGCCAATCCGTGGAAAATTTAATATCCATATCTCTTAGCATGCTATGTTTTGTTGTGCAAGGAATTATGAAAAAAGAAGAGAATAGTGTCAGAAAAAAGCAACAGTAAACGATTGATAAATATTTTTTTTTAAATAAAAAATACAATGAATTTAAGCTAGCATTGTTAATTAATTTTTTTATCATAGAAAGCTGAATGGTTTGCGGAGTATTAAGAATGATTATAAGCTTTGATTTGAAAAAATCAAGGGATATCATAAATAGCATGTTGGTTAATGTGATTGATGATGCATCCTATGTTCTTATTTTTTGAATACGCTGTTTTTTTTAAACAATCGATTAAATAGAAAAAGAAGCACCGCATCCACAAGTACTGGAAGCTAGTGGATTATGAATAATAAATCGAGAACCGAGTAATTCTTCTACATAATCGACTGTGGATCCCATTAAATATTGTAAACTCATAGGGTCAATGACAAATTGCGCTCCTTTTTTTGTGATGATCGTATCTTCTTGTGCTTGTTGATTATCTAATGTGAATCCGTATTGAAATCCAGAGCAGCCTCCTCCGGTGATATAAATACGTAACATCGTATTAGGTTGATTTTCTGCTTGAATTAAAATGCTGGCTTTTTTGATTGCAGCATCAGTTAGTATAATAATTTCTAATGTATCTGCATTAGAATGAGTGATAGGATCGTTAGGCATTCAGATTCCAGAGTAATTTGTATCTATTCTAATCAAATATTCTATATAATCTAAGCATCGGACTGAATCAATTTGATTTCATGGATACTAAGATATTTTTAACTTAATTAAGCTAGAGGGTTATTATGGGCATTACATGTGGCATTGTGGGACTACCCAATGTAGGTAAGTCTACCTTATTCAATGCATTAACTAAAGCAGGAATTGAAGCGGCAAACTTTCCTTTTTGTACTATTGACCCAAATACAGGCGTTGTGCCTGTGCCAGATGATAGATTAAATCAATTAAAAGCGTTAATCAAACCTCAAAAGTTTATCCAAACGACTATCGAATTTGTTGATATTGCAGGATTAGTTCAAGGTGCTTCAAAGGGCGAGGGATTAGGCAATCAATTCTTATCTCATATTCGAGAGACAGATGCGATTGCGCATGTGGTGCGTTGTTTTGAAAATGATCAAATTGTACATGTCGCGAATCAAATTGATCCACTGGCTGATATCGATATTATTAATATAGAATTAATTTTATCAGATTTAGAGAGTTGTGAGAAACAATTAATCCGTTTAAATCGTGCAATTAAAGGAGGAGATAAAATTGCTTCAGAACAAAAAAAATGTTTAGAAAAACTCATAGATAGTTTAGAAAAAAATCAAGCGATTCGTTTATTATCATTGACTCCAGAAGAACAAGAATATACAAAAGGATTTCACTTAATTACGTCTAAACCAATGATGTATATCGCGAATGTTTTAGAAGGAGAATGGGTCAATAACGCCTATTTAGACGCTGTAAAAAAGGTAGCTGATGCAGAAAATGCACCTGTTATCCCTGTTTGTAATCAATTAGAATCGGAATTAGCTGAATTAGAGCCTGAAGAACAAGCTGAACTGATGCTTGATTTAGGGTTAAAAGAATTTGGTTTGCATCGTATGATCCAAGCTGGATATCAATTATTAAATTTGCAAACATATTTCACTGCAGGTCCGAAAGAAGTGCGTGCTTGGACTATTCCTATTGGTGCAACAGCCCCAGAAGCTGCCGGTGTTATACATACTGATTTTCAGCGTGGATTTATTCGAGCAGAAGTGGTGAGTTATGAAGATTTTATTTACTATAAAGGAGAGCAAGGTGCTCGTGAAGCAGGTCGATTACGTGCTGAAGGAAAGCAATATGTCGTACAGGATGGTGATGTTATGCATTTTTTATTTAATAGATGATCTATTGAATATTGCATAAGATATTTTAGACCCTATGCTGATGGGCTTCAATTGATTGATTATTTTAGGAGATTTTGTGTCTCATTATCCTTATCCTGATGAGCTTAAACAGCGTATTGATATCACATTTCAAGCTTTTTTAAAGCAACTAAATGAAGCTGATCAAGCTTTTGTCTTACAAAATGATGTATTCGGTATTCAAGCTTTATTGATGGTTAGCGATTATATTTATAAGTGTTGTCTCGAATCGCCTGATTTATTATTAGATCAATTGAAATCTGATGCCTTATCAAAACCAATTACAAAAGCACATATTCAAAAGACATTACAATCTGCTTTGTTATCTGTGACTATTTTTCCCGATTTAATGCGTGTTTTGAGAAAAATGAGACATCGTTATTTAATGCGTATTATTTGGCAAGATCTCAAAAATTTAGTGAACTTTGAAAGTACCATGAAAGCCTTATCATTGGTTGCTGAAGTGTGTATTGAACAAGCATTATTTTGGATTTATACCTATTATGTTCAAAAATATGGAGAACCCTGTAGCGAGACCGGTGTTCCTCAAAAAATGATTGTCTTAGCGTTAGGTAAATTAGGTGGTTATGAGCTTAATTTTTCCTCTGATGTTGATTTATTATTTTGTTTTCCTGAAACAGGCATGACAAACAATACACAGAATAGTATTGATAATCAATTATTTTTTAATAAATTAGGACAATCTTTAGTGGCTGTATTATCAGAATACACTGAAGATGGTTTTGTGTATCGTGTTGATATGCGATTACGACCTTATGGTCAATATAGTGCTTTATCTTGCTCCTTTAATGCAATGGAAGAATATTACCAAAATCAAGGACGTCCATGGGAGCGTTATGCTTTTGTAAAGGCACGCCCAATTGCAGGAGATATTAAAGCTGGATTTCAGATATTAAGCAGATTGAAACCTTTTATTTATAAACGATATCTAGATTTTAGTATGATTAATTCTGTCAGAGAAATGCATGCTTTATTGCAACAAGAAATTGCGCAAAAAGATTTACACGACCATCTAAAAAAAGGGCGAGGCGGTATTCGAGATATTGAATTTATTGTTCAAAGCTTTCAGTTAATTTATGGTGGTAAGAAAATTGTATTACAAAATGTTTCCTTGCTCAATACATTAAATAATATCGTTCATTTGCATTTTATGACAGCAAGCCAAGCGAATAAATTACGAGAAGCTTATTTATTATTAAGACGTTTAGAGCATTTCATGCAAGTATGGAGAGATCAGCAAACTTATCGTATTCCTAGTCATCCGCAAACTCAATTAATCATTGCTTGGGCTATGGGGTACGATTCATGGTCTGCATGCCAACTTGAGATTGCGCAAGTTAGGCATTTTGTATCACATGTGTTTTCAACATTATTATCAAAAAAAACGCATCCTTCTGAAGATAAAAGTCAGTATTGGTTATTTTTATTCAAAGGAGAGATCTCAAAACAAGAAAGCCTAAATCGTTTAAAATCTGCTGGTTTTCAGGATTTAGAAGGATTATATGCGCGTTTAAGACAACTGTATAAATTAGAAATATATCAGCGTATTATTGATATAGGATTATCGCGTATTTATCATTTTATACCTATTTTAATTTCAGTTTGTGCACAAGAAGACAAATCTGATCAAGCTTTGTTTCGCATGTTAGATATCGTAAGTAGTATTTTAAGACGCACAACATATTTAGTTTTATTACTTGAACGACCAGAAGCGTTGCATCATTTAGTGCGATTATGTTGTGGTAGTTTATGGATTACACATGAAATTGTGCGTTACCCAGATTTGATTGATGAATTTTTTGCACCAGGTGATTTATATCATCCCCCCTCACTATCACACTTAAAGCAAGATTTAAATTCACAGATATCTTATTTACCTTGGGATGCTTTTGAAATACGTTTAGAGCGATTATGTTATTTTAAATTAAGTCATGTTTTAAAGAATGAAATTGCGCAAACTAGTCAATATACACCTTTAATAGCCTCGAGTAATTATTTATCTTGGGTTGCTGAAAGTATTCTTAATGAAGTAGTGAATATGGCCTGGCATCAATTAATTAACAAATATGGAGCACCCAATAGCCATCAAGCAGCTTCTTTTGTTATCTTAGCGTATGGCAAATTAGGCGGTTTTGAAATGTGCCCTTCTTCTGATTTAGATTTAGTCTTTATTCATGATGCAAAGATTAATGAAATGATACAAGGAGATCAAAAAATAGATAATCAAAGTTTTTTTATGCGTTTAGGACAAAAAATTATTTATTTTTTATCGACCTTGACTCGATTTGGGAAATTATATGAAGTTGATGTGCGTTTACGACCATCAGGTAATGCTGGCCCATTAGTCTCTTCTTTTAATGCTTTTTTACAGTATCAACAAAAATCAGCTTGGTTATGGGAATTGCAAGCTTTAGTGAAAGCGCGTGTTGTTAGTGGATGGGGGGCTGCTTTAATTCAAAAATTGCAATGTTTGAGATCAAGTATGTTATGTCGAGGTTATTCTCAACAAGTGCTTCAAAAACGAGTTAAATCATATCGTGCTAAAATGAAAATACTCGATCGTTCCTCACGATTTGTATTTGATATCAAGCAAGGTGCTGGCGGTATTATTGATGTGGAATTTTTAGTTCAATATTTAGTCTTGAAATGGGCTAAGCAGTATCCGGTATTAGCTAAATGGACCGATAATGTGCGCTTATTAAATGAATTACAAAGACATCATATTATCACAGAAAAGCAAGCGAATATACTTCATTTCACCTATATCGCCATGCGAGAAGTGACACACCAAACGGCTAGACAAGAACAAAATCATTTAGTAACAGCGCAACAGTTTATTGATGAGCGTAAAGCAGTTATTCAATTGTGGAATGAACAATTAGATGATGATCAAGCACTGAAGCTAGATCATTAAATACAGATTGACCTGATAGAAAACAACCAAGCTCAATGATTATTTTATAGATTAATTGAACAGTGAGATGACAATGGAAACACGCATTACATTAACAGGTGCTACCGGTCGAATGGGGCATGAATTAATTGCAGCTACATTACAAGATGAACGCTGTTCTTTAGTCGGCGCGACAGCGAATTCACGTAAAATAGGTGTTGATGCTGGAGAACTCATTGGAGAATTGACTGCAAATGTCGCCATTACAAATCAAATTGATGAAGTATTAAGTTATACCGATATTATTATTGATTTTAGTGAACCTGCTTACACGATAGATATTTTGCCTAAATGTCAAGCGAAAACCATTCCGCTTGTAATAGGAACAACAGGATTTGATGAAAAACAATATCAATTTATTCAAGAGGCAGCACAATTCATGCCTATTGTTTTAGCGCCTAATACGAGTACAGCTGTCAACATTATGTGTAAGTTATTACAAGTCGTAACAAAAACGATTGGCCAAGATTGTGATATTGATATTGTGGATAAACATCATCGAAATAAAATAGATGCGCCATCTGGTACTGCCTTGAATATGGGAAAAGTGATTGCAAAGCAATTAAATATCGATTTAAGGCAGAAAGCTGTATATAGTCGGCATGGCAAAAATCAACCTATTCGTGATCGCAATACAATTGGATTTTCAAGTATTCGTGCAGGTGGCCTTCATGGCGAGCATACTGTTTCTTTTGTCATGGATGGTGAAGAAATTAATATCACACATCGCGCTTTTAATCGACAAATTTATGCTGTGGGTGCCATTCGAGCTGCATTATGGTTACAAAACCAACAAAAACCTGGTTTATATAGTATGGCAGATGTCTTAGCCTTAGTATAAATAGTTAATCTTAAAATAATTTTGTATCATAATAGAGTACTCTATGATGTCCATGTCTTCTAATACCTTATTATCTGACTTAAAAAAACGTCACTTGATTCATCAAATGACCTCACCTGAAGCACTGATGACGCATTTAAATGAATCACGCAGCATCTATTGTGGCTTTGATCCAACAGCGGATAGCTTGCATATTGGTAGTTTAATTCCATTATTGACATTACGTCGGTTTCAATTAGCTGGCCATAGACCGATTGCTTTAGTGGGAGGAGCGACTGGGTTAATTGGAGATCCTAGTTTTAAGCAATCAGAGCGAACATTAAATACACCTGACTGTGTGCGAGTATGGGTTGAACAATTGCAACATCAAATTGCGAATTTTTTAGATTGTTCTGGTCCTGATCCTGCGCTTATTGTTAATAATCTAGACTGGATGGAACAAATGTCTGTTTTGCCTTTTTTGAGGGATATTGGTAAATATTTTCCTGTCAATCAAATGATTGCAAAAGAATCAGTAAAACGTCGTTTGGCACGCGATGATGCAGGTATTTCTTTTACGGAATTTAGTTATATGATCTTGCAAGGCTATGATTTTTCAAAATTATACCATCAGTATGATTGTAGTGTTCAAATTGGAGGTAGTGATCAGTGGGGTAATATCACGTGTGGCACTGAATTAACGCGTCGTCAACATCAAGCGCAAGTATTTGGATTAACATTGCCTTTAATTACGCAGTCAGATGGTACAAAATTTGGTAAAACAGAACAAGGAACAATTTGGCTTGATGCCAATAAAACATCAGAGTATGCCTTTTATCAATTTTGGCGCCGTACTGCTGATGCGGATGTCTATCAATTTTTAAGATATTTTACTTTTTTAACTGAAGATGAGATTCAAGAGATTGAAAAAACAGATGCTCACATGACTGGTATGCGTTCAGCTCAAAGTATTTTAGCAGAAAAAGTGACTTGTATTGTTCATGGAGAATCAGGATTACAGCAAGCTGAGCGTATTACTCAGCTCTTATTTTCAGATCAAGTGCACTCATTATCAGAGCAAGATTTAAAACAATTGAGTTTAGATGGCTTGCCTTGCTCTATTTTTACAGAGTCTGATTTAGTTGATAATACGTTAATTCAATTTTTAGTTCATCAAAAACTGAGTGCATCAGGTAAAGCAATTAAAGATGCGCTGATTCGTCAATCAGTATGGTTGAATTTAAAGCCACTTTCTATGACCGATAATTTGAAGTTAACAGAGTGTTTTAATTTAAAAAATGCATTATATCAGCGATACTTTTTAGTTAAATTAGGCAAAAAAAAATATCATTTATTGATAAAAAATGAATGATATTAGGCTATGCCATAATACATTTTAATCTGCCTAAAACTGATTACTTTATGTCATAATTTATGTTTATTATTTAAAGTATCTTTCTATTTTGCCGATATATTGCTATGTAAATGTTTGAGACAAAAATAGAGAGTATGTTTTGTGTCATGATATTATAAATGACAATATATTTTAAGATTGAATACAGTATGAGACTTTTGCAATAAGACAATAGAAGCGCATGAAATGATATGTTTCATTAAAATAATGTAAAAAATGAAGCCGTTTATGTGTTTTTTTAATCAAAAAGCTCAAAAAATACTCATTTATTTGCTTATTGCAAAGGTCTCAGTATGATTTCATGTCAATTTTTTGATTTTTATAATAAAAATATTTGAGGGTAGCATGTTCATTTTCAAAAAAAATCGATTAAATTCTATTACTTTAGGATTCTTATGCCTGATAGGTATGCCTGCAGCTTTGGTTGGCGGAGAAAAAAGCACTGATACTACTTTAATTGAAAGGCAAGATCAAGACACTGTAAAATTACAATCCCAGCATGAAGGGATCAAGCTCAGGAATATGAAGAAGTTAATTTGCTCTTGTTGTTCCTGTCAGGCAGCAGCAGACAAAATAGTGCGAAATAGAATAGAAGAACGATCTATCAATTTGGTGAAGTTTCTTGAAGACCTGTCTCTCAAAATACATGAAGAAGAAATGCTTGAAGTAGACTATTGTGATGGTGATGTCTCTACTGAAAGGAACTATTTTGCTCTTCAAAAGTTAATAAAAAATATCTCTTCTGCGATTATTGAAGGATGTTCTGATGTCGCTCAAAAATATATTTCCTCTGCTATTGACATGACAAGCGTATATAATAAAAAAATTGCAGATATGTTCATCAATCTCAGTCAATATCTTTATTCGTACTTTTAAAATCATCATTGAAGATAAAAGTTTATGATATGTATGGCGGTATTTTTTCAGTCAGTGAACTGTCTATATTATCGCAGCCTAGTTGCCTTGATTTAAAAGTCAATGGAATATGCTCTTTGAATCGACTTGATTTAATTAAAATATGCCTTCTTAAGTGTGATGTGCAACAGTAATGTATTTTTTATATTCGTCATGATGATGTCAAAATATGTACATCTGTTTTATAAAAATAAGAAGGTAAAAACTAATGGGAATTGCATGTGTATTTCTAAAATAAAATATTATTAATTGTATTATCATATTTTGGTTTTTTTTCTATTCACTGTATTTCTGATATATTACCAAAATTCATTGTAAATTGTGTATCTTTTAATGCTCAGAATGAGAAATACAGCGCTGATAACATAAGAGAAATTTGGAATGTTTTACCTTGTAATCATAAAGCATATATTATTATGCCGTTACACGATGAAACATTGAAAAATTTAGCGTTAACGTGGTCTAAAAGTGAACAGAAAGCTACTAGTCACATACTTGATTCAGACCAAACACTGCTTCATGAGCTTTTAAAGCATGATTATTCGGATGAGGCTGTAAAACATTTAACGTCGGTTTTGTCAGAAATTGTATCATATGTTATGTCATTAGATGAAGTAAAGATCAAAGATCTGGTGCTCAGCTTATGTGCTTCTTCAGAGACGCAGATGTTACGGCATTTTATCAACATGTTATTATTTTCTCTTGATGCTAAAATAACTTTCAGCATAATGAAGGTTATACTTCTAAATAGGAATGCTGCAGGCAGTCAAGTAATGTATTCATTGTTTATGCAGGTATTGAGCATAGATCAAAAGCACAAATGTCTTGATGAAGTCGTATTAGCTGAAAACGCAATGAAGAAAAATAAAGTTTATAACAGTGATGTTGGTGATCAAGGGCTTTACATTGTTGTTCAAAACACTGACAGTGATGCTGGTAATTATCAATGGCCTTTGGAAAACAATGACATGTATAACAGTGTCCAAAGTTGAATTTTTATAAAGACAAAGCCAAAGACTGATATGTGATCAATCTGTTTTTTTAAACATAAAATACTTTGCTTTATTGTTTGTCTTCTCAAATGTGAAGGCAAACAATAAAAAACATTGATTTCTTAAGCATTGGATCTGCCCGCGTAAGTGTGTCATTTTATATGTCAGTCCCTAAAGATGATCTTGAATTCGATCGTCAATTTTGGTCAAGAAATAAGCCATTGCTTCATGCTAATGTCGTATCGGTGCAATTCGGTGTGCAGTGATATCATGAGTTTTCAAGTTCATGATTCAAACATGGCACATGCTCTGATGCTAAACATAAAAAAACCAGCTATTTTATAATAAAGGATATCATTCTGAATTCATGGTTGAATGGGCTAGATTAAACAAATTGAGCAAAAATCATCATGTTCCTCTGAAACAGAGTTACCAATATGTGTCTAAAAAAGCCATGAGAAAAGCTTGTCGACAGGCTCATGCAAAGCAGTATAAGCGCATGAAAAATTCAAATAAAAAGTTAAAAACCTGCCTGGGTCGCTTAATGCGAGATATTGAAAGAAAAATGAAAGGAACAGAAACAGCATCTTACTTTCAAGAAGAATTAACAATAGTAAAGCGTTTGTTACAACAAGAACGAAAAGATAAAAATA
>JAAOIJ010000080.1 GCA_015163815.1 Endozoicomonadaceae bacterium | reverse complement strand
TGGGTCATTGAACAGAGTTTTGGGACTTTAAAACGTCTTTTTTTATTCACGAAAGCGAAATATTTTAGTGCCGAAAAAGTATTAACGCAGGCTTATTTTAAAGTAATCTGCGTTAATTTATTAAAAGCGAGTAATAAAATACGTCATGATTTTTAGCATTTCCAGGAAGATTCCGTCTAAAATGCTAAATTTAGATAGAATCCTCTTAAAATAGAACGAAATACGACTCATTTTATCATTTTTTTTTAAAAAAATAAAAATTATTTAAAATTTATTCTCTTATTGCAAAGGTCTCAATCTATTATGCTATCTATATAGCATAATACTATCAAGAAGTCTGCATGACGCCATGAAAAATAATGCTGATTCAATACTGAGTATTGATATTCATGTCATACAAAAAAAACGTGATCAGGTTAATCTGTCTGTAAATCATGATCAACAATTTAATAGCTGCATAATAAATGATATGATAAATCCATTGCTAGATTTTCAGATGCTGACACCCTCATGATTCGTCATCATCCATCATCTTGTAATCACATCAATGAACTTAAAGGAGACGCATCTCTCATGCAACGCATTTTTTTATTTTTGCTGACTAATTTTGCCATGATCATCATGCTAAGCACTGTTTTGCATAGCATATATGATCTATTTGGCTTACAAGCCAATAGCATAACAGGTCTGTTAGTGTTAGCCATTATTTTTGGTTTTGGCGGATCTTTTATTTCATTATGGATTTCTAAATGGATGGCCTTAAAATCAACAAATGCACAGATTATTCACAAGCCAAAAAACACACAAGAAAGCTGGTTAATAGACACCATACAAGGTTTTGCTAAAGTCGCTAACATTGGCATGCCAGAAGTGGCCATTTATGATTCACAAGACGTCAATGCTTTTGCCACAGGAGCAAATCGAAATAATGCTTTAATTGCAGTTAGCTCTAGCTTATTAACACACATGACAAAAGATGAAGCAGAAGCAGTTTTAGCGCATGAAATCAGTCATATTGCAAATGGAGACATGATCACACTTACTTTGATTCAAGGCGTTTTGAATACATTTGTTATTTTTTTTGCACGACTCATTGCGATGGCTATTAATACAATGATCCGCAATAATGCGGATGATAACCAGCATGAAACGCAAGAAGAAGGACTTGGTTTTTTTTCATATATGGCTGTTGTTTTTATTTTAGAGATGTTATTTGGTTTTCTGGCAAGCTTCGTTGTCATGTGGTTTTCTCGTCAACGTGAATATCGTGCTGATGCAGGCGCTGCAAATTTAGCAGGAAAACAGAAGATGATTAATGCATTACGACGACTCAACAACATATCAGAACCTGCATTAAATGATGCCTTGAATACATTTGGTATTCATGGTAAAAAAAATAAACTACTAGAGTGTCTCATGAGCCACCCACCTATTGAAAAGCGGATTCATGCTTTAGAACAAGATCAATATATGATACATTCAAGATAAGACTCGGCATTGAAAACCTAATGATTCTAATGTATTCAAATCAACAATGGGCTGGTTTGTTTTTGTTAATAAAGATAAGCTGATTTCCGAAAATTCAGCACGTTTTCCATAGTTTGCGCGATATCGATGAAAAGAATCTGCTATCGACTGTGATTGAAACAAGGCAGCTTTAAAGGCCCTAGAATCTGAAACAATATCGTAAGCTAAACACATCAATTGATCTAAATGCTCTGTAAAATGAAGATGATGTGTTGAGATAGGATGCGCGTCGATTAAAGGCCATTGAATACAAGGCTTTTGATCTAAATACTGGCATAATGCTAGATATACTTGATGCGTACCACGCAGCTTACCAGTAAAACTATGTCCGGCAATATGGCCTGTGCCTAAAGTCACACGCGATAATAAATCTAAATTAATATCAGGCTCATGTTCCCATACATCTAACACAACTTGGAAATCAGGATACAAAGCAAGATGCTGCATTAATGCTTGATGATCGATCAGCGCGCCTCTTGCCGTATTCATTAAAATGGCGTCTGATTTCATATAGGTTAATGTCAACTCATTGATTAAATGATAGGAAGGCGACACCCCTGTTTTGGTTAACTCTGAATGCAGTGTAATCACATCTGATTCAGATAATATCGTTTTTAAATCACTATTTTCTTCAATTGGAACAGCCACCAAAGGATCATAAACTTGACATGGAATGCCTAATGCTTTTAATTTACCATATAACCGCTTACCTACTTGTCCGTATCCAATAATACCAACCTTTTTTGACGTCCAAAGATTTCCTCGAAACCCTGTGACATGCCATAAAGCGCTTAACACATAATCAACAACAGCAGCCGCATTACAACCGGGTGCCCATGCATACTGAATGCCCATTTGTTGACAATATATTTGATCGATATGATCAATACCTGCTGTTGCTGATGCAACAAATCGCACAGATGTTCCGTCTAACAAGTCTTTGTCAACAGGTGTAACTGAACGAATAATGACAGCATCAGCTTGCATTAATGCATCACGTGTTATCTCACGACTTGGTATTTTATGCACAATAATATCTGCGTTGAAAGTGTCTATATAAGCATCGAAGCCTACAATATCTTGATCAACCATTAACCGCATTGCCTATCCTTCTTATCTTTGAATTAAAATAGCAATCTATAAAATGAGATCTTTTCAATGCTTTTCCTATTGCATTAATAGAATAATGCTTTGACAATAAGGTGTAAATTTGAGATCTGTCTTTTGCAGTCAAGTGTTGATAAGTCATGTAAATCTCCTTCTTTTGTTGATACAAAGAAGTGATACGAATTATTAGCATTTGACTGCTTTTTTGGGCTATAGAAAACGCCTTACTGTGGCTCTTCACACTTGAAAAGGCATAATATAAAGAATTTACACACTTACGCAAACAAGCCCAATAAGTAAGTGTATCAAGTAGAATGAGATGTAAGACTTTCAAACTTAACTTTCTGTCACTTTGCCTTTTTCTATCTGATTCATTTCAGAAGATTGAGTAACATCATTATTTTTTTTACTGTTTATTTTATGACAATAAGCAATACAAGTTATACTGCCTATTATGCATGCAGTTGCTGCGCTGGCTGCTATAAGGCTTGAAGCCACTATGATGATTCCAGCATTATTATAATCTATATCGATAGTCGTAGCCTTTAAATCTACAGTGCTATTATCAGTTATTAATTCAGCTGTTGGTGCAATACAAGGATTGTCATAATAAACAGACTGTAAATCTTCTAATGACTTAAAAATTATATATTCTCTAACTGATTTCGGATGAAAACAGACTGAAGATAATCTTGATTTAACTAAAATGCTTGCTGGCATCAAACAAGTAAGTCTACCATTTTCCCCTTCTCTTATAATATCAGTCTTTCCAGTATTACTTAAATGAACAGCTCGCCTTCCATCTGTGACACTCTGAAAAAAACTAGCAGTCAAGTCTTGTTCAGTAATATTTCCAGCCGGAATTCCATCAGGGTAGGTTAAATCAATTCTTGGATTATCATCACATCCACATATTGCTTTTGAATTACTTTGAACTGAAAGACAGCATCCCTCATGCATTTTCTTGTAAAATTCAGTTTTAGTTGTGGCATATTGATAGCTAAAGCTTGAATCTAATGCAGTTGAATCAACACAATTTCTAAAAGGAATACCTCCTAATGTAGCATTACAACCAAGGCTATCTTCTAATGACCCTTCTGGAAAAATTAATCGTGTATGTTTTGAAAGAGGCAATGCTCTTGAGCTAGTTTTAGTAGAAGCAAAACTATTATAATCATCACCTCCCTGTTCTAACATAGAGCCTTTAACAGCTTCTACAGAAATTTCGTCACCAAATAAGCCGCCATTCCAGCCAACTCGACTTGGTGTTACTTGAGGCGTCGTTCCGCAATTACAAAATCTACCGTGATTTGCTTTATATTCTATCAGAGCAGCGTCACCCTCTATACGGACTCCCATTAATCCATCACGTCCTTCACAGAGAGAGACAGGCTGTCCAGCTTTAGATAAAAGTGTTTCATTACATTGAATTAAAGATACAACTGAATGCAAATTCGAAGTGGCTTCGAAGTAGTCATTAGAATTTAGTATATTATTGATAGCAAATTTTTGTGATACTAAGTTAGAGGATACGTTATAAATATTTCTTTGATTATTCAAACATATATCCTGATATATTATATCTTGCGCATTACTTACAGGAAGTCCGGCTCCATCTATTGTTGAAGTAATGCTCCTTGTCGTATTAGAACCAAGGATACCTCCAGCAAGGCTAGCTGCAAAATTAATCACAGCTTTAACAGGATCAGGAATACTGTACCCTGTTTTTTTCTCAGCTTCTTCTGTGAGCATTTCAGCTCCACCGTATCCTATATGTGAACCTAAAACACTCCCGATAGAACCTGCAATATTAGAAGCTCCTGAAGCAGTGATACCTGCACCCATACTGGTCATTAAAGCAATAAAGGTTTGATAGTCTTTTTGAATTTTTTGAGGTAGCGCCGTGCTAGTAATACAATTGAACACCATTTTTGCGCCCATTGTAGCAGCCACTCCAGCTGCAATGTTTGTCGTTACAGCAACTGTTACAGGTCCTACGCAGGCAGCTAAGCCTAAACCGATTCCAGCAGATAAAGCCGCTTGTCTATTTACATATTTTATTTGATCAAAAAACCAAGGTCCCCAATCTTGATTGACAATGTCTGGATATTTAATCACAGGACCAGCAGCTTTATCTAAAGCTTGTTGCATCATACAAACAATATCATGAAACGGTTTGTCACTTGAATTGGCTTGAGTAAAGAGTAAAGAGTAAAGAGTAAAGAGTAAAGACGAGCCTGTAATGAATAACCCTAAACATAAATATTTAGATATTTTTTGATACATGTTTTACCTGTTATTTTGACTGTTAAGATATGAAGTGTCATCGTATATGATGCAAAAAATATCATTATATAGAAAAAAGAGGGTAAGGAAAATAAATCATTTAAGAGTGCTGTCTTGTATAATCAGTAAAGTTTTCTGTTTTTTTATACTGCAATGCTTTATATTTCACCAGACCCATTCAACCATGAAGTGCAAGACCTAAAGGTTTTTCTATTCCTTGCATAACTTCGTTAGGTGTTCGATAGTTTAATACTTTTCTAGGTCTGTTATTGAGTGCTTTTTGAATCGCTAAAATCTCACAATCTTCTATATTCATAAACTCTGTTTTCTTTGGCAGATATTGACGGACTAATCCATTAGTATGCTCATTTAAACCTTTTTCCAAAGAAGCATAAGGTGTAGCAAAATAGCATTTTATTTTCAATGATTTAGATAAAGCTTCATGCTGAGAAAACTCTTTGCCATTATCAAAAGTAATGGTTTGTCTATATTTAAGTGGTATTTTTGTTAAACAATTGATAATAGAGTCTTTTACTTCGTTCACTCGACGTCTGTAAACTTTTTGTAAAAAAACATATTTAGCTCGTCTCTCGACTAAGCTGACAATAGCTCCTTGATAATTTTTTCCTATAATAGTCGACTCTTAAAAACCAATAAATATGATATAATTCAATTCATTAAGTATTATTTTATGGTATAATATTTCCCAGTTACTCGTTATTTTTGATGTAAAATCTGGGAAAAAAATGAAAGAAAAAGACACACATACACGACAAATAAATTTATTTCGCAATAAATTCAGCAATCAACTTAATCTTGATCATGAACTGATTAAATTATCTGAAATCATTCCTTGAGCAATATTTGAAGAAGCATTTGAAATCTATTATTCAGAAACCAAAGGTCGTCCTAGAAAATCAATTAGATTGATGGTTTCTTTATTAATGTTGCAGCATGCTCAGAATTTATCCGACGAAAAAACAGTTAAATTTTGTCAAGAAAACTCCTATTTTCAATATTTTTCTGGATATGATGAGCTACAATGGTCATTGCCAGTGGACCCTAGTAGTTTGGTAAAATTTAGAAAAAAATAGGTCCAAAAGGCATGGAGATTATTTTCAATCCCACAATCATAACAGCTTTAAATAGTGGTTTTATCAATAAAAAAGAATGCGAAGATGTGATTATTGATACGACGGCCATGGAGAAAAACATCAGTTATCCTACAGACAGTAAACTGTGCCAGCGCGCTATTAGCAGATTAGGTAAATTAAGCAAAAAACACGCTATTCCTCTGAAAAAAAGTTACAAATATGTGTCTAAAAAAGCAATGGGTAAATCGAATCGACATGCTCATGCTAAGCAATACAAACGCATGAAAAATTCAAATAAAAAGTTAAAAACCTGCCTGGGTCGCTTAATGCGAGATATTGAAAGAAAAATTAAAAGAACAGAAAAAGCATCTTACTTTCAAGAAGAATTAACAATAGTAAAGCGTTTGTTACAACAAAAACGAAAAGATAAAAATAAACTATACAGCCTGCATGAACCAGAAGTCATCTGCATAAATCACGGAAAAGCGCATAAAAAGTATGAATATGGAAGTAAAGTATCTATCGCTATCACGCATAAAAAAGGCTTAGCTTTAAGCGTAAAATCCCATTCAGGTAATCCGTATGATGGAGATACTTTAAATAAAGTAGTATGCGACATCAATGAAAAAATATCTAGCCAAGTCAAACAGGTTTTTTTTGATCGAGGTTACAGAGGACATAAAATAGAATTTTGTGATGTGTTTATATCAGGACAACGCAAAGGAATGAATGCTTCCTTAAAGAAAAAACTCAAAAGACAAAGCGCAATTGAACCGCACATTGGTCATATAAAAGCAGAAGGAAAACTACGAAGGAATATGCTGAAAGGTAGAATTGGGGATGAGATTAATGCTATTTTATGCGGAGTTGGGCATCATTTACGATTATTGCTTGCTTGGACAGCATGGCTTTTGTCATGCCTAAATTTTTTCACACCTATATCCATGATTAAGTCGTTTAAATTGTTTTTTCAAAAACTTCAAATCAATTTTTTTTATATTTTTTACAAAATTTAAAAAAAATTGATTTATTCAGGGTCGACTAATAAGCCATGTAAATCTCCTTCTTTATTGTTGATAAAAAGAAGTGATACGAATTATTAGCATTTGACTGCTTTTTTGGCTATAGAAAATGCCTTACTGTTGCACTTGACACTTGAAAAGGAAAAAAAATACGCTATGAGATGAGTACAATGGATACCAGTCGTATCAAAATATTTTTATTGATTAAATCCATCTGAAGCCGACATATAAGATAATACTTGTTAAAAGTATGCAATATCTGAATACACGTCACATATTCAATACAGGACTTGTTTATGCCTTCTATTGCTGGTAACGGAATATCTCAAAATATTATCTCATTATTTAATCGAAAATCATGGGCTCCTAAAAATAAATCTCAAATCATTCGTTTATCTCCTGAAATTGATGGTTTAAATATGCTGTATGCCAATACACAAAATGAAGACCCTATCAAATTAAAAATATTATGCTGGGCTTTAAATAAAAAAGGAGACATTGAAGCTTTAATACCTTGGCTTCAAAAATTACATATTTGTCGCATGCTAAAAGATACAAAAAAAGGGCATTGGCTAGGTTATTTTAATCAACAAAAAAATCATACTTTTATTGATATTCCGATACATAAAGAAAAAGAATTACATAGCGCTGCACAGTATTTTAGCCAATCTTGCAATATCAATGGCATTGTACAAGAAATTCCGGATAATATTGGAACACATGCACTTTATTCGACAGATCATTTCAAAACAATTCAATTGCGTCCAATTATTAGCTGGCAATTGAATCATACAGGGGATATCGAAGCGATGGCATATCAGGAAATTTATCATCAAATGATGGCACTACCAGGCGATGATCAGTTAACTTTTGCTCAAAAAATAGACGGGTTTCAGTATTTCTTACCTCATTTAATTGCAAAGCAAATTGAATCGAAAGATACTCATATGCAAGCATTACTCACTAAGTTAACGACGCTGTGGAATCCAGTTTCCATCAATTAAGCACGGGTCAATACTATTTTTTTCGAATTAAATAATAAAAATATTCTTTTTCCTGTGTTTTTTTTAATAAAATATGTCCTAAAAAACAACAGAATTTAGGAATATCTCGCCAAGACGTAGGATCAGTTGCTATCAATGCTAAATAATGATTAGAAGCCATTTTGTTGATTTTTTGATGCAATAACATGATAGGCTCAGGACATTTTAACCCAGAAACATCTAAATGTTCTACAGTTGACTGTATTTTTTCAATCTTGTGTATTTCTGAAGTTTGCACTACTGACCCCTCTTGATCATACGGCAAAATAAGGCACGATATCTCTCAAGATATCATAGCAATCTTTTTTTGCAATAACTCAGCCACCATAAAAGCCAACTCGATTGATTGTGAAGCATTCAGTCTAGGGTCACACTGTGTATCATAGCGATGTGATAAATTGTGTTCTGTGACTCGAAACTGTTGACCGCCTATACACTCTGTGACATTAGCACCGGTCATTTCAATATGAATACCACCTGGATAAGTGCCTTCACTGTGATGAATATCAAAAAAATTCGTTAATTCTTGTATAATTGCACTAATTTTTCTTGTTTTATGCCCTGAACTCGTCTGAATAGTATTGGCATGCATTGGGTCACAACTCCAAATAACTGAAGCACCTAAAGCTTGTACTGTTTGAATTAATCGAGGTAACTTGTCTGAAATCAGTTCGGCTCCCATACGAATAATTAATACAATACGACCGGCTTCATTATTGGGATTTAAACGTTGTAATAATTGCGCTAAATCTTCAGGCGTTGCTGTTGGGCCAATTTTAATACCAATTGGATTTTGAATGCCGCTTAAAAATTCAACATGGGCTCCGTCTATTTGACGTGTTCGATCACCTAACCATAGCATATGCGCTGAACAATCATACCAACCATCATACGTTTCATCTTGCTGTGTCATGGCTTCTTCATAAGGCAATAACAATGCTTCATGCGAAGTATATAATGTTGTTTCTTGAAAACACGAGGTATTATCAATAGTGATGCCACATGCTTTCATAAAGCGAATGGCTTCATCAATTCGTTTCGATAAATCTATAAATTGATCCGTCACGGTACTTTGTACAAAATTCAAATTCCAGGCATGCACTTTTTCTAAAGAAGCTAATCCACCTTGCGCAAAAGCTCTGACTAAATTTAATGTGGAAGCCGATTGATGATAGGCTTGTAAAATTCGATTAGGATCTGGTTTTCTAGCGTCAGCCTGAAAGGCGCATCCGTTAATAATATCTCCTCGATAACTCGGCAAAGTGACACCATTTTGCGTTTCAGTATCTTGCGTTCTAGGTTTTGCAAACTGTCCAGCAATACGTCCTACTTTGATCACAGGTTTACCTGCTCCAAATGTCAAGATAATGGCCATCTGCATTAAAACACGAAAGGTATCTCGAATAATAGTCGCATCAAATGCAGAAAAACTTTCAGCACAATCTCCACCTTGTAATAAAAAAGCTTGGCGAGATGACACAGCTGCTAATTGGTTTTTGAGTGTTTTTGCTTCGCCAGCAAAAACCAAAGGAGGTTGATTCTTAATGCTTTTCTCAACCGATAATAAAGCAGACTCATCATCATAAGAGGGTTGCTGTAAAGCAGGGTAAGCTCGCCAGCTACGAGGGCTCCATACATTCATGCGCATGCATACCTTTAAAATATTAGTGAACGAAGATGCTTGATATGACACCTAGCTTAGATTTATCTTGCTCTCTTATTCTAACACGATAAAATACAAGATAATACAGAATACAAGCGGTACCCATTGTCTATCTAATGCAGAGTATGCTACTATCCTTTTTCTAGTCACACTAATTGATTTATCTTGAGCGTGTTCATTTAATGCAAATCTCTCTAGCGATCACACAGCCTGATGACTTTCATCTACATCTAAGAGATGCGCTTTTTTTACAACATACCGTGTGCGCAAGCTCGCGTTACTTTTCGCGTGCAATTATCATGCCTAATTTAACGCCACCTATCACACATACCCAGCAAGCATCAGCTTACAAAGCTCGCATCCAGCAATGGATTCCAAAAGAATCAAATTTTACTCCATTGATGACTTTATATTTAACAGATACAACACAGCCAGCAGAAATTCGTACTGCGCGTCAATCAGGTGATATTTTTGCTGTTAAATGGTATCCTGCAGGAGCTACCACTAATTCACAGCTTGGCATCACAGATATCAATAAAATGAATACTACATTAGAGGCTTTGATAGACAATAAACTGCCTTTACTCATTCACGGGGAAACAACGCACTCAACTGTCGATATTTTTGATCGAGAAAAGTATTTTCTAGATAACCAATTATATCCTATTATACAACGTTACCCTGAACTACGCATTGTATTAGAACATATTACAACACAAGAAGCCGTCTCTTTTATTCGCGAAGCCTCTCCTAGCCTGGCAGCTACCATCACACCACAACATTTATTATTCAATCGAAACGACTTACTGGTTAAGCGTTTAAATCCACACTTATATTGTTTACCTATATTAAAAAGAGCAACGCATCAACAGGCTTTGATCAAAGCGGCCACCTCTGGCAGTCCAGAATTTTTCTTAGGAACAGATTCAGCTCCACATACAACTGATAAAAAAGAATCTAATCAAGGTTGTGCCGGCTGTTTTTCAGCACCTCATGCCTTAGAGTTATATGCAGAAATATTTGATCAGCATAATGCATTGAACAAGCTAGAAGGTTTTGCCAGTCATTATGGCGCTGATTTCTATCAATTACCGCGCAATACAAAACGCATCCAATTAGTTAAAAAACCATTTTTAATTCCTGACACTTTACCAGTAGGCATCAACACTATTACTCCGTTACATGCCGGACACACTTTATCATGGACTGTACTGAATGAGCCTACCTAAAACACACTATTCAATATCAGAACGATTTAGAGGATTTTTACCTGTTGTTGTTGATGTTGAAACTGGAGGATTCAATTCAGAAACAGATGCTTTATTAGAAATATCAGCTGTCTTATTAGCTATGGATTCACAAGGAAATTTAACACCTGATGATCATTTATCCTTTTTAATCAAGCCTTTTAAAGGCAGTCGAGTAGATCAAGCTGCGATTGATTTTATTGGACAGGATCCCTTTAGTCCTTTTCGACTCGATTATTCTGAAGAAAAAGCTTTAAACGATATCTTTACCTTTATTCGTGCTGCTATCAAAAAATATAAATGCAATCGTGCTATTTTAGTAGGTCATAATGCAGCATTTGATTTAAGCTTCGTCAATGCCGGCGCCAAAAGAATTAAAGCAAAACGCAACCCTTTTCATCCTTTTTCATGTTTTGATACTTGCTCATTAGCAGGTGTTGCCTATGGACATACAGTGTTAGCGCGCGCTTGTGAATTAGCACATATTTCCTTTAACCAAGAACATGCTCACTCTGCTCGATATGATGCAGAAAAAACTGCTGAATTGTTTTGCAAAATTGTCAATCAATGGCGGCAATTAAACGAAGGCATCATTGCGAATCAAGCGATAAAATCCAATCACTCATCATGAGTCAATCCTATATTGACACTTCTGCAGATCAGTTGCTGACGCATATAAAATTTGCTATATTAGATAGATATTGCTTTATTTTAATCGCATTAACGAGCCATGAGTCCTAATTTATGAGTATCTTATTCGCTGTTGGCATCATGCTCTTATTATGCTTGTTACGATTTAATGTCATCATTGCTTTAATTATCGGCGCTTTAATCGGCGGGTTATCTGCTCATCTTTCATTAACGGATATCCTTTTTCATTTTTCTACCGGCGTGTCCAATTCCGCTAATATTGCATTAAGTTATGCCTTGCTGGGTACCTTTGCAAATGCCTTATCTCATTCAGGCTTAGCGAGTCAACTCGCTAATTATTTTAAAAATACATTAAAAAATAATACATCCAAAAAAACAATATTACTCTTTACATTACTGTTAATTAGCATAGCATCTCAAAATTTGATTCCAATACATATTGCCTTTATCCCTATTATCATTCCACCGTTACTAACAGTTTTTAATCAACTTCAATTAGATCGACGATTAATTGCTTGCATACTCACCTTTGGAATCACCTGTACTTATATTATTTTACCCATTGGATTTGGAGAAATTTACTTAAAACAAATTCTAGGCGGCAATTTGGCCTTGCAAGGGATTCAAACAACAACACTAGAATTAATACAAGGCATGCTCATTCCTGCAAGTGGTATGCTGATAGGGTTATGTCTTGCTGTCTTTTTTTCCTATCGCAAACCAAGACAATACCCAAAAACAAACATCATTGAAAAACAAATAATATCCACTCCGAATAAAACAAAAACAATCTCTATTCTCTTCACCATTGCAAGCACTGTCCTTATCCAAGTTTTAACACATTCCTTAATTTTTGCAGCATTATCTGGTTTTTGCTTCATGATGATATTACGTATCATCCCTTATAAAAACAATCATGATATTTTTATGGAAGGATTAAAATTAATGGCACCATGTGGCTTTATTATGATGGCAGCATCCGGTTTTGCTGTCGTTTTACAACAAAATGATAGTATGTCTACGCTTGTACAGTGCGTATCACAGCTGATGATTCATAAGACAATTTTAATTTTTATGCTATTATGCATAGGATTAGTCATTACAATTGGCATTGGCTCTTCTTTTGCAACAATCCCTATTTTAGCTTCTGTTTATGTACCATTAGCCTCTGACATGGGCTTATCAACTTTAGCCACTATTGCCTTAATTGGCACAGCAGGCGCTTTAGGTGACGCAGGGTCGCCAGCATCAGAATCTACCATTGGACCCTCAATAGGCTTAAATGTAGATGGCGCACATGACCATTTAAAAGATACTGTTTTTCCTACTTTTTTACATTTTAATATACCTTTACTACTATTTGGCTGGATCAGTTGCTCACTACTATTATAGTGTCTTAATCATGACATATATCACACCATTTGGATATTCAACAAAAACTTCATGTCATGCATTCAGCAATAGCAGTTTGCTGTTACTGGATAAACTAAACTGGCATGCAGATGCTCCCTGAAAATTGCACATACCTAACCCTCTATGAAAAATAACTATCAAACCTTGTCTACAGTTAACAAGCCATCAAATAAACAGAATGCAGAGCACCAGCAGTTCTTGCGACAAGAAAAGCATAACAACATCCTTGCAATGACAATACAATATCTCACATGATATTCGTCATTTTTCATAAAAAAACCGGAAAAAAATAAAAGCAAAAAAAACATGCACTAGAGCACGTCCTCATTTTAAATTCACCCAAATAATAGCGCATGCAATATAAAAAAATGCCTCGCTAGCTTATCAAAATGAGTCGAAATACTTCTAAAATTTTTTAATTTAGCCAATAAAGAGTCTGTCCACGTAAAGCACAATGTTTTAAACACCGATTCATCATTTGGGAAAACACGTTTATTCTTAAGGCGTATCCTCATTCTGAATTCACCCAAATAATAGCACACGCAATATAAATCATCGCTTTAAAATTCCTAGATAGCTTATCAAAACGAGTTGAAATAATTCTAAAATGTTTTAATCTAGCAAATAAATTTTCAACAAGATGCCTTGATTTATAAATATTTTTTTTAAAATGAATAGCAGGTTTTTTAGTATTAGAACGTTTTGGAATCAT
>JAAOIJ010000079.1 GCA_015163815.1 Endozoicomonadaceae bacterium | reverse complement strand
CCGCTGTTATCATTATTCATTGCTCCTTTCATAATTTTTTTATGCTTGACTTGAATAGGTTTGATCAGTAACTAGACAGCGCATGATGATAGAAAGTTTCATTTGATGCCTTTTTAAGATACAATAATCTTTAATGTGATGAAAAATATTGATATTTTTATAAAAAATGAAGTCCTGATCAGATTTTAGAATGATTGACATGAGACATTATAGATAGATTGAGGACACACCCTACTACCTACTAGTAGTTTGGTCAAATTTAGAAACAAAATAGGCTCAAAAGGCATAGACATTATTTTCAATTTTACAATAAAAATCGCTTTCAATAGTTGTTTTATGAATAAAAAGAATTCGAATAGGTTGTTGTCTTTATAGCCATCATGGAGAAAAAGATCAGTTATCCTACAGGTAGTAAATGATGTCGTAGGTATTTCACTTCGTTGTTGAATGGGTTTTTTATAAAATTGATAATTTTTATAGGATCGTAGAGATCAATAATCTTTACTTATGTATTAAGTAAAGATTATTTTATTTAGATGAGGTATGTTGTCGCTTTTAAATTTTACCATCAATTTTTTTTATTCATTAAATGCAATAAGTCCTCTAGTTCTTTTTTAATTTTAGAAATGATAGAGGGAGATAAAGTTTGTTCTGGGTTATAATTATCAGATAAAAAATGATGTTCTTGCTGATCAGACAGTGTAGAAGACGCTATTTGCATCTTCGCATTTTCTATCGAGACACCTTCTTTTATGAGTAAGTTTTTAATATGACGAACTGTGATGACTTGTTGGCGTGTATAATATCTCCGATTTCCTCGACGCTTTACATTTTTTAATTGAGGGAACTCATGTTCCCATGATCGTAATAAGTTTGGTTTTATTCGACATAATCTACTGATTTCTCCAATAGAAAAATAGTGCTTATCAGGAATGACAGGGAACCGTTCATCTTCGATAAGATCTAAAATCTCTGTTGTATTCTCATCAACCTCTTGCGTCATTGCAAAACACTCCTGTTATGGCGTATTATTTTTAGCTAAACGAGTGACTTCTTTTTTTAATTTTTGTCCGGCTTTAAAAGTGACTACTCGTCTTGGTGAAATCGTCACTTCCTGACCTGTTTTAGGGTTTCTTCCAGGACGTGCTGATTTTTCTCGTAAAATGAAATTACCAAATCCGGATAATTTAACATTATTACCTTGAATCAATGCATCGGATAATGTGTCAAAGAATGCCTGTACTAAGGCTTTAGATTCTTTTTTATTCACGAATTTTGATTGATTTAAAGCTTCAACAATGTCAGCTTTGGTTTGTGCTGTCATAATTAATTCCTTAATATAGCGTCAAGTTTTTCTTTTAAATAGGAAGAGATTGTATTAAAAATCTCATTAATTTCATCATCTTTTAATGTTCTATTAGGATGCTGCCACATTAAAGCAAAAGCTAAGCTTTTTTGTTGTGCAGCTGTACTGTTTCCAGTGTAGGCGTCAAATGTAAAAATATTGACTAACCAAGGGCCTGCAACTTGTTTAATATGAGTTATAATTTGTGCGGATGTGATATTTTGATTGACAAAGAGTGCAATATCTCGTCGAATAGTAGGGTATTTTGAGATAGTTTTAAAAGGATTACAAGGTTCAATGTCTAATGCATCATCATTGAGTTCAAAAGTATAAATAGGGCCTTTAATCGCTAATTTCTTTAAAACAAGCGGATGTATCGATCCAATATAACCTACTGGATTACCTTGCTTGAGTAATTGTGCTGTTTGTCCAGGATGCATGGCAGCATGTTTACCTTGTTCGAATTGAAATAAGGTGTCTGAGTTGGTTAAGCGCATTAAAGATTCTAAATCTCCTTTTAGGTCGTAAAAGTCTGATGCATGAAATGGATTGGCGCTATTTTCAGGATAACGTGATCCATAAATAATAGCAGATAATCGATTTTCGTACACTATTGTATCAGATTTTTTAAAAAAACATTGCCCTCTTTCAAAAAGCCTTAAATGCGACTGTTGTCGTTTTTGATTGTATTGTACTGTTTTGAGTAATCCTGGTATCAATGACGTACGCATTACTGATAAATCAGAAGCGATAGGATTTGTTAATTGAATCGGTTGTAAATCAGGGTTAATCTGTTGTTGCCATAATGGATCAATAAAACTAAAATTAATCGCTTCGCTATAACCTCTCGAGATTAAATAATGCGCTATTGATTGTTGAGATTGTTGTGTATTGGTTAGAGGAGTTGTATGATGATAGTGAATTTTTTTTGTTTCCGGTAAAGTTTGATACCCTTGTATTCTGATCATTTCTTCAATCAAATCAATTTCTGTTAAAAGATCAACTCGCCAACTAGGTGGAAGAACAGATTGAGAGTGATCATCTATCCTTTGGCTTTTGCAGCCCAGTTTTGTTAAAAAAGTGTTCATTTTGTTCGGAGGAATGGAGGTACCAATAGTGGATTCTATTTTATGATAACGAAATGAAATAGGTAATGGTTTTGGAATAGCATGCGTTGTTTCTATGCGGTTAATAGGCCCGCAATGACCTTGGCATAGTTGTAAAATCAAGGCAGAGGCTCGTTCTAATGCTTTTTCAACTAACTGGGGGTCAACGCCTCGTTCAAAACGATGTGCGGTTTCTGTTGATAATCCATAGGATCTTGCTTTTCCAGCTAAAACTGTTGGTTTGTAATAAGCAGATTCTAATATAATACAAGTGGTTTTATTAGTAACACACGTGTTTAATCCACCCATAATGCCAGCTAATCCAACGGGGCTTTCTTCATGGCAGACTAATAAAGTATCTGGTTTTAAATGAATTGTTTCTTGGTTGAGTAATGTTAGTTTTTCATTTGTTTGACTATATCGAATATGCAATGCGTTTGGGATGTGAGTTGCATCATATGCCTGTAAAGGTTGACCTAATTCTAGCATGACATACTGTGTAATATCAGTCACTGGGTTTGTAGGTCGAATACCTGCACGCATTAAGCGGTTTTTCATCCATATAGGAATTGATTGAGATAGCTCTAAATTTTCAAAAATACGTGTCATAAAAATAGGACAGGCATCTGGGTCTGCAATATGAATAGATTTGATTGTTTTTGTGGTAATAGAAGACTTTGTATTTAGATTAATCGGTATTGTTTTACTTGGATATTTTAGAGATAGCTCGCGAGATAATCCCATGATGCTGAGGCAGTCTGCACGGTTGGGTGTAATGCTAATATCAAGGATAGTATCATTTAAATTTAAATAATGACGAATATCTTCTCCAACAGGAGCGTCTTTCGGCAACAACATTAATCCATTGTCTTCTTCTTTTGGTAGTCCTAATTCGCAGGCACTACACAGCATTCCGTATGATATGATGCCACGTAATGTGACTTCTTTTATTGTTATATTTCCAGGTAATTTTGCGTTAATTTGAGCAAACGGTATTTTTGCGCCAATATGCACATTCGGAGCACCACAAACGACTTGAACTGTATTATGATCGCTGGTTGCAACTGTTGTAATGTGTAAGTGATCGGATTGTTCGACTGGCTTGCATGCTATGATTTCGGCAATGATGACTCCTGTAAAAGGAGGTGCAGCACGTTGGATGGCTTCAATTTCTAAGCCTAGCATGGTTAGCGTTTCAGTTGTTTCTTGGATATCATTGGGTAAATCTACCCATTCGTTTAACCAATGCTCACTGACTTTCATTAATGTGTCCTGGCTTGTTTCTATTGTTTTATGCGTTAAATTGAGCAAGAAATCGTATGTCATTTTCAAAAAATTGTCGTAAATCATGCAAGCCATAGCGTAGCATAGCAAAGCGTTCTACACCTAATCCTAATGCAAATCCTTGATATTGTTCTGGATCAATATCAGCTTGCGTTAATACATTAGGGTGTATCATGCCGCATCCTAATACCTCTAACCATTTTATATCAGTTGTATTATTTTCTGTATCCCATTGTATATCTACTTCAGCTGAAGGTTCAGTAAAAGGAAAATAAGAAGGTCTAAAACGAAGGACTAGTTTATCATTTTGAAAAAAATGTTTTAAAAATTGAATTAATAATGTTTTTAAATCTGCAAAAGTCACTTTTTTTGCAAGGTATAAAGCTTCAATTTGGTGAAACATGGGGCTATGAGTTTGATCCGAGTCACATCGATACACTTTGCCAGGACAGATAATGGCAATAGGTGGTTTTTGTTTTTTTAAAGTGCGAATTTGTACTGGAGAAGTGTGTGTTCTAAGCAGTGTAGTTGGATTGATATAAAATGTATCATGCATCGCACGAGCAGAATGATGTTTGGGGATATTTAATGCTTCAAAATTATGATAATCATCTTCAATTTCTGGGCCTTCTGCTAATGAAAAACCGAGGGCTTGAAAATAATCAGTAATATCTTTTGTTACGCGTGTTAATGGATGTTGAAAACCGAATATTTGGCCTCGACCAGGTAACGTAACGTCAATCGATTCATTTTTTAATTTTTGATTTAATAATTCAGATTCAAGGCTTTTTTTATGGGCTAAAATTAATTTTTCTATGTTTTGTTTGGCAGTATTAATCGCGGCACCTGTTTGTTTTCGAATATCAGGCTCTAATGTTTTTAATGTTTGCATTAAAAAAGAAAATTTGCCTTTTTTACCGAGATATTCTACGCGAAGTTTGTCTAAATCATTCAAATTTTCAATATTTTTGATTGATTTCAGTACTTCTGTTTCAAATTCTTGAGCGCTTTTCATACATAACCATTATTTTTTAAAACAGGATCAATAGTATTGATTTTGACATGTTGATGATATATTGCAATTCAAATTATACTAAAAGATTGAATCAATAGAATGAAAACAGTAAAAAATATTTTATTTGATATATAAAAAGTCTGTAATATATCTTAATTTTTTTCAAGTAATTATTTATTTTTTATATCATAATGAAAAAAACAGATGAATATATCCTCCTTTTTTATTGCATCTATGACTGAAATAACGATAATAACTAAGGCATGGTATGAAAGTCCAATGAATTTTCTTTCAAGTAATAAGAGAGATTGATCTAATATTTCATTTGATATGGAGAACGGTGAAGTGAGTCGATTAGCAGTTATTGTAGCGCAAGGAGGGATTAGCTCTGCTGGTAGAACATCAGGATTTAATGCGTACAAAAGAATGGTGTTTGATCAATTAAATGTAGCGCAACAACAGACTGTTTTAAAAGATTTAAAAGTGCTTTGTAATGCAAATATCAGTGATCAAAATTTATTGGACCGTACTTTAATTAGAAAACTGCATGTGTTTGATCCGGATTCTTTACCAACTCACAAGAAATTTTCTTTATTAAAAGACAGTGTTTTAGTTTGTAAGAAAAAACAAATTCCTGATTATTTAAAATCTGCAAAGATTGAATCGATTGATGATATTTTTGCAAAGATTTATATTCAAGATACAACGGATATTTTAATGCAAGATATGATGCAATTAGATGTCCGAATGGCAGCGCAGTTACCTGAAGGCTTTGAACCTGAAAAACTATACCAATCAAAATCTCATCCTAGAGGTTTAGCGATGACCGTCTATGGCGCATCAGATGCGCTTCAATCCATGGGAGTTGATTGGCATGCTTTACAAGTCATGGTGCCTGCTGATCAAATTTCAGTGTATGCTGGCAGCTCAATGAGTCAATTAGATCAATTTGGTAATGGCGGGTTATTACAAGCCAGATTATTAGGTCGTCGCGTGACGCCCAAGCAATTACCTTTAGGTTTTGCTGAAATGCCTGCCGATTTTATGAATGCATATATTCTTGGAAGTTTAGGTTCAACAGGCACCAATATGGGGGCTTGTGCTACTTTTTTATATAATTTAAAACAAGGTATTTCAGATATTTGTACGGGTCGATCTCGCGTTGCCATTATTGGTAATAGTGAGGCACCTTTAACGCCTGAGATTTTTGAAGGATACGCTGCCATGGGCGCTTTAGCAACTGATGCAGGATTAAGAAAATTAGATCATTTAAAATTAATCGATGCGATTCATTACCCTCATGCTTGTCGCCCTTTTTCTGATAACTGTGGTTTTGTTTTAGGTGAATCAGCGCAGTTTTTTGTGCTGATGGATGATGCTTTAGCCTTAGAAACAGGCGCCACTATTTTAGGTGCTGTTGCGGATGTATTTGTGAATGCTGATGGTCCTAAAAAATCGATCGCCAGTCCAGGTGCTGGGAATTATATTACGATGATGAAAGCTGTATCTTTAGGCCGGAGTTTATTTGGTCAGAAAGCTTTACAAGAGTCTATTGTTTATGCCCATGGGACAGGAACACCTCAAAACCGTGTCACAGAATCACATATTTTAAATGAAGTAGCTAAAGTGTTTTCTTTAAACTCATGGAAAGTTGCAGCCATCAAAAGCCATTTAGGACATTCACTTGCGACAGCATCAGGTGATCAATTGATGACAGCTCTAGGTGCATGGCATCATGGTATTATTCCAAGTATTCCGAGTATTCAAAGTATATCCCAAGATGTCTGTAGGGATCATCTTGCTTTTACGAAAGAAGCTTGTGAGTTTGATGTGCAAGTTGCCCCGTTCGCTTTTATTAATGCAAAAGGTTTTGGTGGTAATAATGCAACTGCAGCCATTATTAGTCCTTATGCTACTCAAAAAATGTTGCAACATAAGCATGGTGAGGCTGCAATATCGAATTGGAAATTAAAATCTCAAACGGTTCAGCAGACAATCGATCAATATGAAGATAATTGTCATCATCATGCTATGCATCCTATTTATAAGTTTGGAGAGCAAGTGATTGAATCAAAAGATATTATTTTGAATGAAAAATATATTACTTTAAAAGATTTTACGATTCATTTTGAATCTAATCATGCTTATTCAGATTTTTTGCCTCATCAGTCAACTGTGTAAAGTTTGTCTTATCCTAGATAAAACGATATATTTTACGATTATATTTGAATGACATAATTGAAATATTAAAAATATAATATCAAAAAAGATAAAAATTAAAGTAAAATAATGATTCATGTTCAAAAAGATTGTATGATAACAGCGCATTCAATTGATCGTGTATCAGTCTATATAGGGTTGATATCTATTGTTTAGCATCACACTTGATATGAATCCTCTGAGTAACAGTAGGAGTATTATTTTGGAATTTTGGTTAGAAATCGGTTTATTTGCTAGTAAAACTATTATCTTAATTTTTTTTATATTGATTATTTTATCATTAATTGGGAGTTTAATTCATAAAGTGAAACAACTTGTAGAGCAACACGATGGGCAGTTAATCATTAAATCATTGAATGCCAGATTTCATAAACGAAAAAATCAATTACGTGAGAAAATTTTAGATAAAAAAGCTTTTAAATCGATTTGTCAATTAGAAAATAAACAAAATAAACAAAAGAAAAAGAATAATGAACCAGAAAAATCACTCTATGTGATTAATTTTAATGGTGATACAAAAGCTTCGAAAGGTCATTGTTTAAGTCAAGAAATTTCAGCAATATTAGCTGTCGCGACGTCGAAAGATGAAGTATTGGTGAATATTGAAAGTCCAGGTGGCTATGTTCATTCTTATGGATTTGTTACCGCTCAATTAGAGCGAATAGTACAACATGCTATTCGTTTAGTAGTATCTATCGATAAAGTTGCGGCAAGTGGAGGATATGTTATGGCATGTGTTGCTGATCATATTATTGCTGCCCCTTTAGCTATTGTGGGATCCATTGGCGTGGTAGCTCAAATGCCAAATATTAATCGATTGCTCAAAAAAAATGAAATTGATATAGAGATGCATACTGCTGGTGAATATAAACGAACATTAACGCTCGTTGGCGAAAATACTGAAAAAGGTCGTGCAAAATTTAAAGAAGATTTAGAAAAAACACATGAATTAATTAAAAAGCATGTTAAAAAACATCGCAATCATTTGAACATTGAAGAAGTGGCAACGGGTGAAATTTGGTATGGACAACGTGCCATTGAATGTCAACTGGTCGATCAACTCGAAACGAGTGAAGAGTATATATGGCAAGCTATTCAAAACAATACAAACGTTTATCAAGTTGAATTAAAATTGCCTAAGAAAAATTTGATAAATCGCCTGTCTAATAGTGTAGAATCAGCTATTTCAAGCCTGTTAAGTAAAGCATGGAATCGTTTAACAACATCTCGCCAGTTGCTGTAATGTATCGATATCCTGTCATGAAGGAGGTCATAGTCAAGGCGATCGTATCGTTTGAAAATCTATTTTAATCAAATGATGTCTCAAAGTTGATCTTTTGCTGCAATATCATTTGAATCAGTTTTTTAAATTTTGCATCCAAAGGGTCAATTTGATGAATCAACCACGCATAGAGTTGCGTGTCTTCATATTGTGTCAGTTCTAAATATAGTGTTTGTTCTTGATCATTTATTTTTGTAAAACAGTTTCTTGCAAAAGGGATGAGTAATACATCAAGTTCAAGCATCCCTCGACGACTTTGCCAAATGGCATGATTTTGTATTTGTGAGTGCATCATGATGATTGTGTACTATTTTACCCTATTGAAAATATGTAAATAGATTGATGAACTAGCTTGGTATATCAGTTAGATATCTGTTCATATGTCTACTTTGAGTAAGCAAAAACTGCTTCGATTCTACATTCAGTTTTGTTAGATGATTTATTTATGTGTTTTGATGTAGTATATCATTTAACGCGATTGGTTTTTCATTAGATAAGCATTCAATTTTTCCTGTTTGAGAATTTCTTCGAAATAATAAATTATTTTTCCCAGATAACGTATGCGCTTTGACTTGATCTATGCTTTTTTTATTTTGATGTATATAGGCCACTTTAGCGCCTGCAGTTAAGTATAAACCCGCTTCAATAGTACAGTTATCGCCTAAAGAAATACCAAGACCGGCATTGGCTCCAATTAAACAATGTTTGCCAACAGAAATAAGATTTGAATTGCCGCCGGATAAAGTCCCCATGGTACTACATCCGCCACCTAAATCCGTATTATTTTCTACAAAAACACCGGCTGATATGCGACCTTCAATCATATTGGGACCTTCAACACCAGCATTAAAATTGATAAATCCTTCATGCATAATAGTGGTGCCTGAGCCAACATAAGCGCCGAGTCGAATGCGAGCTGTATCAGCTATCCGTATATCCTTAGGTACAATATAATTAGACATTTTAGGAAATTTATCAACACTATATACTTCTAATATTTCTCCATTAGCGCGACATAATAATTGTTTTTCTAATAATTCAGACGGTAAAATAGGACCGTGACTAGTCCAAGCAATATTCGGTAAGACTGTAAATAAATGATCTAAATTGAGTTGATTTGGTTTGATTAATCGATGAGATAATAAGTGTAATTTTAGATAAGCTTCTGTTACATTTTGTAAAGGAAGATCTTTTTCTAAAATCACCATTAACCGATTTTGAGAACTACATTCCATGACAGCAAAATGTAATGCAAGTTCTTTCATGTTTTCTTTTAAGCACAAAGATTCTAAAGCATGACAAGTAGGGCTATCAAGCTGTATCGTTTGATTTCCACCTTGGTAATTCACTAATTTACTGATAGCGCTTATAAAGGAAGTGGAGGGCGAGATAATTGGTTTTGGAAAATAACTTTCAATCCATTTTTTTTCTGTAGATTGTATTCCAATGCCAGAGCCAAAAGCAAAAAATGACATGAGAGTTTCCTGTTTAATTTGTTTTTTATGATGACGTATGCAGTGTTAGTTGCGTTGCAGGCGTCTTGTAAAATTGATGAAAAGCTTTCAGTAGGTAGATTATATCATGTGTTCCTGCTATTTCTCGAATTGAATGCATGGCATAAGTAGGGATGCCAATATCAATGGTTCTGATACCTAATTCTGCAGCAGTAATTGGTCCAATCGTGCTGCCACAGGATTGATCTGCACGAGCTGTAAAATATTGCGTTGGGATATCGTGTGTATCACATAGGTTTTTAAAATAGGCATGACTTTCAGGTGATGTTGCATATCTCTGATTTGCATTAATTTTAATCACAAGGCCTTGATTAATCACTGGAGCATGCGCTGCATCATGTTTTTCTGGAAAATTAGGGTGAATTGCATGTGCATTATCACTTGAAATGAATAAAGATCTTTGTATAGCTTGAATTTTAGCTTGTGGATCAGGCAATAATCTTTCTAGAATTTGAGATAAAAATGGACTTTGTGCACCAGATGCGCTTACGCTACCGACTTCTTCATGGTCGTAACAGGCTAAAAGACAGGGGTTTGATTCATGCATAGTATCCAGTAAAGCGCGTGTTCCAATAAAGCAACTGACTAAATTATCAAGGCGCGCACTTGCAATAAAAGCTTGTGTTAATCCAATGCATGCAGCCGGTTGCGTGTCATATAAACTCAAATCATAGGCTAGTTGTGTATTTTTTGGTATATTTATTGCTTGTTCTTTTAATAAGAAAAGAATGGTGTCAGAAAAAGTCAGATAGGTATCGTTAAGATGGGTTGATTGTGTATTTAAAATCGGTAAAATATGCTGTTGGGGATTGATGCTGCGTGCATGATTTTGTGTTGAGTCTAAATGAATAGCAAGACTGGGAATGATCGCGATCGGTTCTTTGAAATCGATCAAAGTTTGATATATTTGATTGTTTTGATGCCAAGTGATTTGTCCTGCAATTGACAGATCACGATCAAACCAAGGAGATAAAAGAGCGCCGCCATACACTTCAACACCTAGTTGTATGGCTTGATTTTTAATATAGTCAGCATGCGGCCTAATTTTTAAACAAGGACTATCAGTATGGGCTCCTATCATACGAAAACCTTGTTTTTCAAACTGCATATCACCTGTTGTAAAAGCAATAATTGAGGAGCTATGGCGTATGACGATATAACCTGTATTGGGTTTTATTATCCAAGAATCCGTTTCATGTAATACAATGAATCCTTGTTTGATGAGCATGTTTTTTATGTTATCTGTTGCATGATAAGGGGTTGGAGATGTTTTAAGAAAAGCTAATAAATCATTATTTATTTGATGATCTTGCATGGACTGTTTCACTGATATAGGTTCTGTTTAAAGGTTAAGCGTGTTCATGTTTTTTGCTAAATATTGAAAAATTATAGCATCTTTTTATACTTGCATTTGAAGTATCGCATAGCGATACTTTTTACACCAATAAATCATGGTGTCGATGCTCATTTATTATTTGATAACGGTGTGTGTAATAGTCATTTTGTCATTCAATAGGGTATTTTATACCTATTTAAAGAAGCTTATTGTGATTTATATGATCTCATCTAGATATCTCAGATTTTATTTTGATCCAGGTAACAACACAGTGCAACACTTAAAAGCATTTTTAATGCGTTGTCTTAATCTAAATATCATTGATTAGTTCGTCAGTATCTGCCAAAGAAAACAGAATGGATGAATAGAACAGAACAGATTGTGATCTTTTAGCGATTCAAAAAGCACTCAATAACAGACATAGAACAATGTTAAACTATTGAAAAATTAAAGAAGTTATGTGAAAAACAGCCAAACCTTTAGATGTTGCACTTCATGGTTAAATGAGTCTAATTGAGCAAACATGTCAGACGCAATAGCAGCTATTGATCCAAAAGATGAGCGTTCATGATACAGAGCGTATCAAATAAGCAATCGCTTGAAGTTTTTTTAATCAACATAGAAAAGCATGAATAGCTGATTTGAATCTTATTTTATGAAGCATACACAGAAAATGAAGCGAAAGAAGCGCTGAATGCTTTTGATTCAAAATGGGGTCAACAGTATCCATAAATCACGAAATCATGGCGCAATCACTGGGATAATTTAGTGAGTTTTTTATCTTATCCACGTCTATTAGGCAGATTATTGATACAACGAATATGATTGAATCATTGAATGCGCAGTTAAGGAAAATAATAAAGAATAAACGTGTTTTTCCAAGTAATGAGTCTGTTTAAAACGTTGTACTTGACAACCAATGATATCACGGCAAAATGGATTACATCGATACGAAATGGGTATGAAGCAATGGCTTATTTTTTAATCACATTTGAAAGTCGAATTCAAGATCATATTTATAGGCTGAAATATGAATTGACATATTGATGTGAACAGACTTATTTGCAATGATTTTTTTAATTGAAAATAAGTGTAATTTCAACGAAATAAACTATTCATAAAGGCAGAACATATAGGATCAACATATGAACCTGCATTGATTTTTTGTATATAATCGACTATCTGAGGTATTGATGTTGATATAAGATTGATCGTTTGTGTCAACTGATCTATAGATATATTATTGCTGCGTAGCATCTCTTGTACTGCAAGCATCGGTTGTTCTAAGAGATAATTTAATCTATACAATACGAGATCCAAATAATGATTGACCTGTTGTAGAAGAGCATTCAGTTGATCCCACGTGACGCCTTCTCCACTTTGTATCGGCTCTTGTTTTAGGACGCATGCTGAATCATATTGAGCGAAATTTATTATTTTCAATATATTTAATGTGGGGTTTATATGATTTCTCATCAAATTAAATAATTCTCCTACAAATACTTCACTAACAAGATCCTTGATGACTTTGCGCTTTCGAATAGGAGCAAATATAGCTGCATCATCATTGTTATCGTCATCTCTGCTACGTTTACGACTCAACATGTTTGCTTGATCTATAGATTCAACAGGCGTTGCTTGAGTATTCATGGGTACTGCTTGTTCCATCACGTGACTATCCGTCTCAGGTGAACAAAATAAGTCTCTCATAATTAGATTTCCTATGTCAGTTTATTGTTAAACCGGCTGTATAACTGGTTTTAAAAAAACCATCAATAGCATAACAGTCAATGATATGAATATGTATTTTTATAAAGAATCACAATTGTTTTGCTAACAGTTTATATTTCAAGTTGTATGATTAAGTGTTTGAAATATATCGATTTCTTAAGATACTTTCAGGTTATAAGGCGTTGTATACGCTATAACCTAAACCTATGAGAGTAGAGACATTGCATTATAAGATAAGTTCAATATTATTGAATATGGCAAAAACTTTACTTTAAAAAAACAATTAAATAACACAACCCATATAAACTATAAATTAGAATCTAATAAATTGAATTATATCATATTTATTGTTTATTTTTTTTCAAGGTTGAGTAAATAACTTTTTTCAGAGAAATAATGAACTTTAGTTCAAGACTGTTGTCTTACTTGTAAAGGTTTCATTCTAGTCATAGAGGAGTTGAAATTATGGATAATTTATCCGGTGCAATACCAGAAATACAAATTCACAGTATAATAGATGAAGAGGTTGTTCCTAAAAGGGATCAACTATCGGTATTGCCTGCAGGTCAAACAACTCTTTGTACAGCAGATTGGCATGCTAAACCACATAAGACACTAGATGGTCGTCAAGTCAATCATGTCTCTGAAGAAATGCAACAATTAATTAAAAAATTAACAAAAAAAGAATGGCTAACAGACACACAAGCAGAAAAATTGTTTTGTTTTTTTGGCCCCCACTTAATCACCAATTCTGTATTTGTCGACATAACAAATGATAGCATGATCCAAGCATTAGTGCATAAGTATCTCAAAGATATTATAATCGATCTTCACAATATTACACCAGCTTTGCCAGAGCGATATTTCACTGAAGCGCTTTGTGATATGATTGCTGAATTAAAGCCATGTTACTTGAGAGATATCTACTTACTCTATCAAAATAAAAATTATACAACAGATTTCAAAATCATGTTTTACAAAAAAATAGCTTGTAAAAAGGCGTGTAATTTTCTTTATATTCCTCCCGAAACGCAAACTGATGTGCTTTGTCGTATATTGTGTTTTCATAATAATAGCGATGCCCTGTTATCGGTATCGAGCATAATACTCAATACATGGGGATCTGAGAATGATCCTGAGATGCATCAACAGATAAGCCAATATCATCCTGATGCATTAAAAATAATTTTAGAACTGTTTATGACATTTGATTTATACAAACTACACTGTCAGCATTATGGAATATCTTTAAAAGACGTACCATTCTATATAATCGATGCACTCTCTATCGATGAATATGATGAGTTATGTCAGCTATCATGTGATAATAATTGGCAAGCACTTGCTTATGTTTCTACACAAAAATTAGGACAGCCGCGTTATCTAAACTTATGCAAAAAAGTATTAATGAAGAGTGGTCTTGCGCTAGGATTAATCGATGAGGCCCTGAGAACGCTCGAATTATGTACAATAGCCTGCCATACGAGCGGGCTGGCTTTTAAATTTGTATCTGTTGAAAGAATAGGATTAAAAGCTTATCTCAAATTAGCTGATATTGCTGCCAGTCGAAATGGACATGTATTGGAATTAATAGATCCCGACCTAAGGACCTTTAAAATACATAAGATTGCTTTAAAAAATAACCCTTGGGCAATTCAATACGTAAATAAAAAACGAATAGACGATAATCTATATGCGCAACTGGTTGATATGGTATGCGAGATAAATGGTGAGGTAATTTCTATAATACCTGATAAGTTTAGATGTGAGAGCAGTATAAAGAAAGCCCTTCGGTCCAATCCTCTCATTATCAAATATCTTAATCAAAAGCATTTAACTGAAGAAATGTATACTTTGGCTTGTGGGAAAGAGATTGTACTTCAGACAAGATCTCACGAAGATCGCTTAGATTCTATTTACTACCAGTCTTTTGAAGAAGGCTGTCAAGACGATCCACATGCATTAGACCGTACCCCAGAAAATCAGATCACATTATCATTATACAAAATAGCTTATCAACATTACGGTCAAATTGATCAATTGCTTTCGAATACGCCTGAACAGTATTTACCAGAATTATTGCCTTTCATTTTAAAATATCCGACGAATCAAACTTTATTATATTTAATAACAGCACCCAATAATAAAGTGTATATAGATCCTGTTTTAGACTGGATCAGTCGCCCTACTTATGATCATGCAAAACCACTTCTTGCTGCAGAAGAACTGTATTCTAAAAAGGATAATCCACTCCAACATAATACTCAAAATCCTTGCTACCAAGAATTATTATGGACGGTATTTAGTGATTTTCAGCCACCTAATCGCATGAAAGGTCAGTTAATACAATCTGCATTAAATGATCAAATGACTATCAAATTACAAGATGATTGTGATGTTTTTCTTGAAAATCATAAGAGCATTCACATTGTAGGCGGTAGAACACTACAAATGACAGCATCTAAAGATGCTGATATGCCCGTTGATTACTACAAAATACAGCGAAAAGATGAATCAATAGATGACTTTTTGAAAGAAGCAAAAATGTATCTTTTTTTACAAGATAACTCAGATATTAAAATAGTTAGTAAAATACCGACAACAATCTGTGTCAAATATATTCCATTATCTTCAGTTCTTCTCAACATAACAAAAAAACTTGAAGACTCAATTGAAACGCATACTATGAATGGAAAAAGATACGTTATCGTGCATCATTATCAAGCTTTAACGTCATATTATGATTATGCTCATAAGGAAAATATAAACTGTGCTAATCCATGTAAATTCGGAGAATCAGGCATTTTACAAGCTATTTTTGATGTGGGTTTATTCATGAGTGCAGGGGTTATCCCAACTAGTCTTTTACCGGCATTTCATGCAACAGCTATAGGTCGAATATGGCTGCCTCTTCAGTCTTTTTTTAAGAAGGCTCATCCTGATACTACAGCCTATCTTATGCCTGGTTCATTAAGCGCCTGGAACTCTACAGCAACAGAGCGTCCTGATTATGGGTATGATGGCTTACGTGATTTGGGAGATATTGAATTTTTTGGTGAGATCAACAGTTATTTTAATAGTATTGATACCAACCAATATCTTTATCCTGAACCTGTTATGCAGCGACTGGCTTTTATAAATGCTTTATGTGAAAGTATACTTGCAGCGATACTACTACGCTCTAGATTGCGACAAACAAGTGCTCATTATCATTATAAAAACACTCTCTGTCTTGAGCAAACATCACGCTTTGTAGATGAGACTCTCAGTCAATTTAGTCAAGGCTGGACTGTTTTATGTGATAATACGCATGGCGCCGACTTAACACCTAGCACATTACTGAGCATGACTCAGGAACAATATTCACAATGGTTGCATCGAACGGCACAAGAAATTGTATACTGGACTGCAGTACAACCCGACACGCTATACACGCTGAATATAGATTGCTATACCTATCATGCCAATATAGATCAACAATTATCCACTACACTCTATGCTTCTGCCAAGCCGCCTTTTGATTTAAATAATAGATCAGTCAATGACCACTATGATATGAATGCTTTTATATCTAGGCAAAATAAACAAAATCTGGGGAGCAGAAACAATAATTTCCCATTGTTTTCTTTGATGAAAGGATTAACGCGTTTTTCTTCCCATCTTGTATTGGCAATCAAGGCTAACTAGGGTGTGTCCTCATTTTGAATTCACCCAAATAATAGCACACGCAATATAAATTATCGCTTTAAAATTCCAAGCTAGCTGATCAAAATGAGTCGAAATACTTCTAAGATTTTTTAATCTAGCCAATAAATTTTCAATAAGATTTCTTTATTT
>JAAOIJ010000078.1 GCA_015163815.1 Endozoicomonadaceae bacterium | reverse complement strand
CCGCGAAAATAGTAGCGATTGAAGGCTTTGCAGAACTAACAGCGCAGGCAATTATTGATGGGTTAGAATCAATAAAAATAGAGTTTGAGGGTAATAATTTAGTTTTGAGTCCAGTGATCATATCTTTCAATTTGCTTAAAAAGTTTTTCTTCACTTTTACCGAATGAATCTTTATTTTTTGCTCTTTAATGACTTTGGAGGCTTTAGATGCACTGGAAGATAGTATTATACGTATCTTGTTTATCATAATATCAAATCCTTTTTAGGTTATTTCAGAGATACATACAAATGATATCTCAGCATTAAAAACCTTATTAAATTGTTATCTTATATCCAGTAAGATTACCAGATGACAGCTACACACTGGGTATTAATGAGATAAAAATATATATTTGCTAACAAATAAATGACAGACACAGGCATCATCTAAAAAAATAATATAGATACACATAAAATTATGACAGAATAGTCAAAATTTAACTTATTTTTATACAAATAATGATTGACATCTTAAATCTCGATCATCGAGATACTCTGTCTCAAATCAGCTACCCTAATTTGTTTGTTATATTCAAATAATAGGATCAAAGGACAGACCGATCATCAAACATCATGCTGTCATTCATAATCAGTTAAAAAAGATAAGCATAAAATAAAAAGAAATTTTAAATCAAACACTTATGATTTTCTTTACAATAAAGTCTTCTTTTTTTATAAAATATATCACTATTTTTTTACATGAAGTGATGAATCCTGCTGCAGGTATCGAAAAGAGTATGGTATGATGGTTTATCATTTATCATACTCGATTGACAACCAATCTTGAATCACTCTGAAATATTGTAATGCCTTCTAATCCAACACAAATAGCCCACTTACCCATGAAATGGGTTGGCCCGATTAAACTTTGTGACGCTTCAGGAACAAATGATGAAGTCATGGTGCCATTAATCACTTATGAATCACCTTTATGGCCTTCTGTCGGACGAGGGGCTTATACAACCAAAAAAGCTGGTGGTATTCTTGCCACACTCATTGATGATCGCATGAGCCGATCTATTTTAATGGAGTCACCGAATGCAGCTCAATCTCTGAGTATTTGGCAACAAATGAAAGGAAAACAAGCTGAACTAGCACAAATCGTTTCTCAATCAAGCCGTTTTACCACACTCATTGATATGCATGCTCAATTTGTAGGTTGTTTATTATATATTCGATTTGAATTTACAACAGGTGATGCCGCAGGACACAACATGGTCACATTAGCCTGTGAAAAATTACAAATCTGGTTAAAAGCTGAATACCCTAATCTGATATATCGTTCAATATCCGCTAATTATTGTAGTGATAAAAAAGTCAGCGCCGTCAATGGCATTTTAGGTAGAGGAAAAAACATAGTGGCAGAAGTCGTGATTCCCTATGATGTATGTCATTATCTACTCAAAACAACACCTGAAGCTATTCACACGTTAAACATACAAAAAAATTTAATGGGCTCTTTAATTTCAGGTAGTGTTCGTAGCGCAAATGCTCATTTTGCTAACATGTTGCTCGCTTTTTACTTAGCCACAGGACAAGATGCTGCTAATATTGTTGAAGGTTCGCAAGGCTTCACCTATACTGCCATTCAAGGAAAAGATCTGTATTTTTCTATTACCTTACCGAATATCATTGTGGGCACCGTTGGCAATGGAAAAATAATCCCTTTTGTACAAGATAACTTAAATAAAATGAAATGTAATCAAATACAACCTGTTGGATATAATGCACGCCGTTTAGCCAGAATTTGTGCTGCAACCGTATTATGTGGAGAGCTTTCTTTATTAGCTGCTCAAACTAATGAAGGAGAGTTAATGCAGTCTCATCTCAATTTGGAACGAATATGAGTCGTATCACCAAACGAAAACTAGATCATCTGCATATTTTAACATCAGACCCAGCTTGTGACCGCCAATCCAATCATTTTGATACATTGCAGTTAACACATCGTGCTTTACCTGAATTAGATTTATCTGAAATTGATACAACCTGTCAATTTTTAGAGCATACATTATCCTTTCCATTGATTATATCATCTATGACTGGTGGTGACTCTAAACAAATTATAACAATTAATCAAAGACTTGCTGAGGCAGCTGAAACGACTGGCGTTGCAATGGCCGTTGGATCTCAACGTGTTTTATTTGAATCTTCTGCCGCATTTGATAGTTTTAATTTAAGACCTATCGCGCCTTCCATTCCACTGCTTGCAAATTTAGGTGCTGTACAATTAAATTATGAATTTACGGCAACACATTGCCAAACAGCATTAGATATTTTAAATGCAGACGGCCTGTATTTACATTTAAATCCATTACAAGAAGCGATACAGCCTGAAGGTAATACAAATTTTAAAGGCTTAATCCATCAAATCAGTGCTCTCAATAAAACATTAAAAGCCCCTATTTTATTGAAAGAAACAGGATGCGGAATCAATCCTACAGATATTCAACAATGCATTCAAGCTGGGATTCAGTATCTTGATTTAGCTGGGCAAGGTGGTACCTCTTGGAGTCGAATTGAACATAATAGACAGCATGATGAATGCAAGTTAGGATTACTATTCCAAGACTGGGGGCTCGCCACACCAATAGCCTTACAACTAGCACAACCGTTTATGTCTAAAATACAGTTTATTGCCAGTGGCGGCTTAAGAAATGGTATCGATATGATTAAATCCATTATACTCGGCGCGTCACTGTGTGGCATAGCGGCCCCTTTTTTAAAAGCTGCTTTACAATCAACAGAACAGGTCATTCAAGAAATTAACTGTATCAAAAAAACATTTCAATTAGCTATGTTTTTATTAGGCATTCCGAATGTTTCACAATTACGTCATAATACTACTCTATTGTTGAATCCTGATAAAAACCGATAAGGACGTAATCAGTTATGTTAATCGGCATTGATGATTTGAATTTTTATGTGCCCAGCTTTTACTTGCCACTGGCAACATTAGCTAAACAAAAAGGCGAATTGCCTGAAAAATATCACCATGGACTAGGTCAACGACATATGGCCATCCCATCACTTGATGAAGATATCGTGACCATGGCGGCAAATGCTGCATACCCTTTACTCAAAAAAGATAAAGGAAAAAAGATTCGAACTTTATTATTTGCAACAGAAAGTAGTATTGATCAATCAAAAGCAGCAGGTCTTTTTTTACATACATTACTCAAATTACCTAGAAATATGCGCATTATTGAATTAAAACAAGCGTGTTATAGTGCAACAGCAGCGCTACAATTTGCTTATGCTTTAGTTGCACAAGATCCTACGCATGAAGTCTTAATTATTGCTTCTGATATTGCTCGTTATGGCTTAAATACACCAGGAGAGCCCACTCAAGGCTGCGGAGCCATTGCTATGCGCATTACAACTCAACCAACTGTATTATCCATTAATCCAGAATCAGGTTGTTATAGTGAAGATGTAATGGATTTTTGGCGGCCGAATTATCAAGAAACCGCGATTGTTTTAGGAAAATACTCAACTCAAAAATATTTAACAGTTTTAAAACAGTGCTGGCTAGCCTATCAAGCAAAAAATGGCAAACCATTAGATGATTTATATGACTGTTGCTATCATTTGCCATTTTGCACCATGGCTCATAAAGCTGAAAAAACATTACATATTTTAAATAATAAACCTTTCAATGCTGAAAAAATAATGCCTTCTGTTTTTTATAATCGACAAATTGGCAATACGTATGCTGCTTCTTTATATATTAGTTTATTATCATTACTAGCTCACACAGAACTCAATTTATCCAATCAACATATCGGTGCTTTTAGTTATGGCTCAGGTTGCGTAGGTGAATTCTTTACCTTAACTGTGCAATCTAGTTATCAAAATAATTTAAGAACAATGGCTCACCTTCATATGCTAGAAAATAGAACAGCAGTGACATATGAACAATATAAACAATGGTTTGAATATACCTGGCCTACCCAAGGAGAGTCTATCATCTGCCCACAAATTACCACAGGGCGTTATCGATTAAAAAGCATTGAAGCACATAGGCGTCAATATGAAAAAAACCCACATCACTTAGAGCTTGTACCGTAATGCGAACACGAGCACCTGGTAAAGTTATTTTATCAGGAGAACATGCTGTTATTTATAATCAAACAGCCTTAGCACTTGCTATTAATCAATATGCCACATGGACTTTGAAAAAAACAAAACAACCAGGCATTACCCTCTCATTGATGAACTGTAAAACCAGTCAATCGTATACGTATGACCAATGCCAAGAAGTCTATGACTTGCTAAACAAGAGACAGACAGTATCTCCAAAAATGCCTGCGTTATTATATATATATAGTATTATGTGCTTTTTAAAGCACTACCCTGAGGTGACTCACGAAACAGCCTTGCATTTATCATTACAGTCTCAAATCCCCATTGGCGCGGGTATGGGTTCTTCAGCTGCTACTTTATCTGCTTTACATCTTGCTTTATATCGACACTTTAAAATAAACGACACAAAAAATGAATTGATACATATGACAGCAGTGTGCGAAAAAATACAACATGGCTGTCTAAGTCGCATCGATCCTTATATTGTCACTTTAGGTGGTGCTATCGAGATATTAGATCAGACAGTGAATCCTTTGCCATTTAAACCAAATCAACAATGGCATTTAATCTACACAGGTCAACCTGAATCAGCAACTCAAGATTGCGTAAGATACGTCAAACAGCATATTCACACTCAAACCCTTTGGAATACTTTTCAATCGATTACAATTGCTTTAAAGTCAGCAATATTACAACAAAAGCACTGCGATATTTTTAATGCCATACAAAACAACCAAACCTTATTGCATCACATTGGAGTAGTCCCTGATACTATTCAATGTTTTATTGAGGCTTTATCTCAAGATATGAATGTGAGCGCTAAAATAACAGGCGCCGGAAGTATAAAAGGGGAAAAAGCAGGTATGTTATTGGCTTATAGCCCTCATGCCATCTCCTTTGAAAAATTAGCCATTTACTGCTCATCTTATCATTACACTTGCTACCCTCTCACGCTAGATTTATATGGAGCGCAAATCTGTTGATCACAGTTAGCGCACCAGGTAGCATTATTATCATGGGAGAACATGCAGTATTACACCAACAACCGGCTATTGTATGTGCCATCAATAAACGAATTCGCGTCAAACTGACATCTCGCACAGATCAATATATTGAAGTTTATTCTACATTTGGTTATCTCAAAACGACACTCAATGCGTTTACAAAACATGAAAATTATCGTTTTATTCGTGCTATTTTAATGCAATTTAAAAAGATGTGCGAAACAGGATTAACAGTACATATTGAAACAGACTCTTTATCACATCATCAAGGACTAGGCTCTTCTGGTGCTCTGACTGTAGCATTGATCTCCGCATTATATCAACTCAATCGTCAGACCATTTCATCTGATAACCTATTTAAAGAAGCTTATCATATTGTCAAAACGGTACAAGGTGTTAGCTCTGGCATCGATATTGCAGCCAGTGTATACGGTGGCCTTTTACATTATCAATGTCAACCTCTAGCTATCAAACCATTGCCTCATTTTTCACTACCACTGGCTTTGTATTACATTGGTTACAAAACATCAACTCAACATGTTTTAGAGCATATTCAGCCCATTCAAACTTGTTTACCTTATTTATTGATCGATTTATATGCCTTAATGGGTCAATGTACACAAATAGCGCAAGCTGCTATCTTAAAAAAAGATTTAAAAAAACTAGGATTATGTTTTAATTTTTATCATGGTTTACTCGATACTTTAGGCGTTAATGATCAACTGATATCTCAATTAATTTATACTTTAAGACAACAATCTACACTGTATGGTGTGAAAATTAGCGGCTCCGGGTTAGGTGATTGCGTACTGGCATTAGGGCAAAAAAAAGCAATCAGTACTTTAAAAAATCAATATATTCCCATTGATATTGAATTTTCTGGAGTACAATATGAAAAATAATGCCATGAGTGTCGCTAAAAAATTGCTTCAAAAAACCGTTCCTCTTGCTCCAAAAACGTATACAGCCTATGCCCCTGCTAATATTGCTTTATGCAAATATTGGGGAAAACGCAATACAGCTTTAAATTTACCGATAAATGACAGTTTATCTATTTCATTAGGTAAAAAAGGAACGCATACAACCGTGGAACCTATTGAAGGATTAAAGGATATTATTTTTTTAAATCATCAACCAGTCCTGAAAACAGATATCACGTATCACTATATCACACAACATCTGCATTTATTTCGACAGTGTTTTGGTCAACAAGCTTTTCGTGTTATATCACACAATACGATTGCGACTGCAGCTGGACTTGCTTCATCCGCTTCAGGTTTTGCGGCATTAACACAGGCAATCATCGGTAGCTATGGTTTATCGTTACCACAGAGCAGTCATTCTATTTTAGCTCGATTAGGCAGTGGTAGCGCCTGTCGATCCATTGGTTATGGTTTTATGTGGTGGCAAGCAGGTACGCGACTTGACGGGCAAGATAGCTTTGCGACGCCACTGGATTGTCAGTGGCCTACATTACAAGTCGGGATTTTAACCATCACAACGCAAAAAAAACATATCAGCTCACGTGAAGGTATGCAACATACGACTAATACTTCAATATTATATCCAAGGTGGCCACAAGAAGCCGCTAAACATCTACAAGCGATCAAAGCCGCTATCAAGCAGCAAGACTTTAAAACATTTGGAGAACAAGTTGAACAAAATGCTTTAACTTTTCATGCAACCATGTTAGCATCCTGGCCTCCTTTATGCTATTGGACCCCGGATACTTTACAACACATCCAATCTGTCTGGCGTGCTCGAGAAAACGGGGTTAAGGTTTATTTAACGATGGATGCCGGTCCAAATTTAAAGTTATTATTTGAGTCCAATCAAGTCAAAGCGATCAAGCAAATTTGGCCTAATCTAGATATTATTCAGCCGTTTGTTTCAATCTGAATAAACGTAAATTCAAAGCTTTGCAATTAACTCTGGTAAGACTTCAAATAAATCTTGAGATAAACCATAATCTGCAATTTTAAAAATAGGGGCATCAGCATCTTTATTAATGGCAACAATCACTTTTGAGTCTTTCATTCCGGCTAAATGTTGAATAGCGCCTGAAATCCCCACTGCAATATATAAGTCGGGAGCCACTATTTTTCCAGTTTGACCAACTTGCATATCATTCGGCACAAAACCAGCGTCTACAGCAGCACGAGAAGCTCCTACAGCGGCATTTAATTTATCTGCAAGTTGATATAGTAACTGAAAATTGTCTGCGTTAGCTAATCCTCGCCCGCCAGAGACAACGACCCGAGCCGCCGTTAACTCAGGGCGATCTGATGCTGCATTTTCTGCTTTTATAAAACGAGACAAATTGTTGTCATGAACAATATCACACGTGACAATAGGTGCTTGATGACCCGACATCGCAACAGACTCAAACGCTGTGCTGCGAACTGTCATCACTTTGATCTGAGCATGACTTTTGATCGTTGCAATCGCATTACCGGCATAAATAGGTCGTTTAAAAATTGATTCATTTTGAATGGCAATAACATCAGAAATTTGATCAACAGACAATAAGGCTGCAACGCGTGGCATTAAATTTTTACCAAATGTACTAGAAGCCACTAAAATATGTGAATAATCATGACTTAATGCTTGAATTAATAAGGCGGAATTTTCAGGTAATTGGTGCTCATAAACACTTGCATCCGCACAAATCACTTCCGATACATTATCAATCACAGCTGCTGATTTCGCAACAGACTGGCAATTTGAGCCTATGACTAATAACGCGATAGGATATCCGATATTTTTTGCAGCATAGACCAAGTGAGCAATAGAAGGCATTAACTGCACATGATCATGTTCAACAATAATTAAGGTTTTCATGACAACACCTTGGCTTCATTTTTTAGTTTATCCAATAATTCATCAACAGTTTTGACTTGAATGCCAGCTTGACGTGTTGGGGGTGATTCCACGCTTAATATTTCATTGTTTTCTACTAATGAAAGATTCAAGGTCTCTAATGCTGTTATATCAATTGTTTTCCGTTTCGCTTTCATAATATTGGGAACAGAGACATAACGAGGTGTATTTAAGCGTAAATCAACCGTCACCAATGCAGGTAAATTTAGCTCCACAGTCGATAACCCACCATCTACTTCTCGTGTAACGGATATCGTATCCGCATGAACTGTCAATTCAGAAGCAAAAGTACCTTGTCCCCAACCTAATAAGGCCGCAAGCATTTGTCCTGTTTGATTATTATCACTATCAATAGATTGTTTTCCCATAATGATCAGGTTTGGATTTTCTGATTCCACAACTGTTTTCAATATTTTTGCTGTTGAAAAAGAGCCTAGCGTTTGATCTGTTTGAATCAAAATACCACGATCAGCACCCATTGCTAAAGCTGCTCGCAATTGCTCTTGAACAACCTGAGCGCCAATAGACACCACGATAATTTCTGAAATAACGCCTTTTTCTTTTAAACGGACGGCTTCTTCAATGGCAATTTCACAAAAAGGATTCATTGCCATTTTGACATGCGTTAAATCCACATCACTACCATCGGGTTTAATGCGAACTTTCACATTATAATCAATCACGCGTTTAACAGTCACTAAAGCCTTCATGCCAGATTTATTCTCCTACTTTTTCAAAACTCAGCTAAAATATATTGTTTCAATCTCAATGCGATCATTTTACCATATCCTACAGCACGAATACACAAAACTCACTTCATTTCCCTGAAAAAAAACAAATCAAGCCAGTTGATTCACTGTCATGCATTGAACATGGCAAATCAACATCTTGCTGTATTGCATGAGGTGAACCAGATAATATCCTTGTATTTCTGCTGAAGCGTCTTAGATGAAAAGCAATATCTCGTACTACATGATCCATTACAAGATAAACAACACAGCATAGCCATGACTGTTTGATTGAAAAAGAAGCACTGCATACTGATTTATTTTATTCACATAAACGCTCTACATCATGAATCGATCAAACAAAAAAAAAGCAGCATGTGTTATACAGTCAATCTTGTTAATGCAACATCATCATACCGTATGATCTACATATTCTGTTTAGGTATTTCATTTTATATGGGTATATATTGCGCTGATTTGCATTAAAAAAAAGAAAATATAAAAACAATTTATGAATGATCTTCGAATAAAATCAAACTGATAACAGATACTTTGAAAGAACAAGTAAATTAAACTATTGACATTGACGCTGCAATATTTAGAATATAGCTCATGTCTACGATCAATTTAGGCTGGATGGCAGAGTGGTCATGCAGCGGACTGCAACTCCGCGGACGCCGGTTCGATTCCGACTCCAGCCTCCAGCCTCCAGAATAATCATGACAAAACCAGAATGATTCCCTGGTACAACTGATCACTTTAAGCGGCGGTGGTGGAATCGGTATACACGACAGACTTAAAATCTGTTGACCCTAGGTCGTGCGGGTTCAAGTCCCGCCCGCCGCACCAATTCATTCGACATGCTATACATGAGCATTCAGCACCATCCTAGAACGATACCAATAAAACCACATCGAAAAAACACTGATAAACGCGGAAATATACAAGAAAACCAATCCTAACTGAGCCCATATTGACTGTACATTCGTCCCGGCTAAAAATAAAAGGCCTATTGACATCATTTGCATAGCAGTTTTAACTTTACCCACGTAATTAACACTCATACGCTGGCCTTGTCCTAAAACAGCCATCCATTCTCGCAAAGCAGATATCACTAACTCACGACCAATAATCAGCATTGCAGGCAAAGTCAACCAAATTGAATGAAATGATTCAATTAATAAAATCAATGAAATCGTCACAATTAATTTATCCGCCACAGGATCAATAAATTCACCAAATCGAGTCATTTGGTCTAATTTTCTAGCCAATATACCATCCAAACAATCTGTTAGTCCGCTGAATAAAAAGATACTAGCCGTTAATATGTTTTTATATTCCCATGACAAATGAAATGTGACAATAATCACAGGAATTAAAAAAACTCTGATCAACGATAAAATATTTGGGATATTCAAAATGATCACCTTAATTGTTTAAACTCAACTGTCTTCATGCTTCATGCAATAAATGAAAAATATTTTCGGCTATTTGCCGACTAATTCCTTTGACTTTGAGTAAATCTGATATTTCTGCAGATTTTAATCCCTGTAAACCACCAAAAAATTGAATCAGTGCATTGCGTTTCTTTAAACCTACACCAGGCACTGATTCTAAAACTGAGCGATTTCTTTTTTTATCACGTCTTTTTTTATGCCCTGTTAAGGCAAAACGATGCGCTTCATTGCGAATATGTTGAATCAATAAAAATCCCAAATGATTGGGTTCAAATTGATATTGATTGCCATTTCTTGCATCAATAATCGTTTCTAATCCAGCTTTTCTTCCTTCACCTTTCACGATACCATACACATGGCAAGTGATATTGCATGTCTCTAAAATAGGCATAATAGCACTCAATTGACCCTTCCCACCATCAATAAAAATAATATCAGGTATTTTTTGTAATCGTACGGCCTCATCATTCATTTCTTCAAATTGAGCATAACGTCTGGAAATCGCTTGTTTTAGCGCTGCATAATCATCCCCTGCTGTAATATTTCGAATAATAAAACGGCGATATGATTTCAAATCAGGGCCTTCTTGATTAAAACAAACACATGAGGCAACTGTTTCTTCACCATTTAAATGGCTAACATCAAAACATTCAATCTGCTTAGGCGTTTTAGATAAAGTTAAACCAGCGGTTAAAGCGATTAACTGATGATGCATTGTGTGTTGATTAGCTAAATAACGCTCAACATGTTGCTTTGCATTTTCTTGAGCTATTTCTCGCCATCGAACTCGATCACCTTGTAGCGCTGTTTTTATGATAATACGATGCTTTGAAAAACCTGCAATTGTTTTAGATATTAAAGCCTGCTGATCTACAGAAAAAGGCAACACAATCTCTTTAGGATAATCCCTATTGTCTGCATAACTAATATAAAATTGTGATAAAAAAGACAGTAATACTTCTTCGTCTGTGGCTGCCCAATGGCTAGTTGGCATAAAATATCGATGGCCCAACAAAGCCCCTGAACGAATAAATAATACAGCGATACTATAGATACCTGCTTGAACAATCAACCCAATCACATCAACATCAAGATGACCAGATGACTGATAGACAGCTTGTGTTTTTTGCATACGCTGCAATTCTTTAATTTGATCACGATATTTTGCAGCGACTTCAAAATCCATTTTTTTTGAAGCATCATTCATTTTCTGCATCAGGACTTGAAAAACATGCTGACTTTTACCTTGTAAAAACTGTTTCGACAAATCAACATCTACAGCATAGTCTTCTTTAGAAATATAACTAACACAAGGTGCTTTACATCGATTAATTTGATATTGCAAGCAAGGGCGGTTTCGCGTGGCAAAATAATGATCTGAACATTGACGGACTTTAAACAGTTTTTGTAATACTTTTAAGCTTTCTTTTGCAGCATAAGCACTAGGATATGGACCATATAAAGAATTTTTTCGTTTTTTACCGCGATATAAAGTCAATTTTGGGTATTGATGTGAAGAAATCAAAATAAAAGGGTATGATTTATCATCGCGCAAACAAATATTATAGGTTGGCTTATACTGCTTAATTAATGTTTGTTCTAATAGCAGCGCTTCTGTTTCATTGATAGTCACTGTCAGCTCAATGGTGGCAATTTTTTTAACTAAGACTTGCGTTTTAATAGCTAATCCTGAATCATTAAAATAACTAGATAATCTTTTTTTTAAATTTTTAGCCTTACCAACATATAATATACGCATAGCTGAATCATGCATAACATATACACCAGGACTTTGCGTTGCCTGCTTTAGAAAATATTTTGCATCAAATACTACCTGGTTTGCTTTAGACACTTCAGTTCATGATGCCTCTACAATGACTGATAAAAAACCGAACGGTTCATAAAACATGGATATATTTTTGATCAGTTTATCATAATATTCAGTAATACCTAACGTCTAAATAATCTATGTCTTCAGCTCATTCGCATTAAGATGAGAGCAGAAGATCTTTTGCCTACAGTTCATGATCACACTACTATAATTCTCTATTTTCATTGCAATATACAGTTATTAAATCTATAATTTATACATTGAAAGATTAAAAATAATATTGATTTTGTAGCGACAAAAAAGTAATCTATTGAATAAAGATTGATCTTTTATAAAAATACCAGGTCTTATCAAGCAATACCTTATTTTTACATCATCAAATTATAACGGTGAACAACATCAAACCTACCTCTGTCAAACCTGCCTCAATCAGACCATCAGATCTTCAACATCAAGAGAAAGATCCAAAAAAGCCACTCAAATCCATATTAAAAAGGCGCCCAGACCATGAAATACTCATCAATAAAAATGAAAAACTCCTCTCCACATCGACTTCTATTGAAGCGCGAAAAATAAAAAAAAAAACACCATCAACTCCACATATATTAAAAAAACAATGTGATCAGATTAAAAAGCTGGATATAAGCCAGCTCTGCCATACATTACAAGGCATGATTCAAAAAACGTCTAATCCAAAAAACAAAGATAGACTACAAAATGCGCTAGATCGCATCACAATCATGAAGCATTTGATAAATGAATCAGATTTTATTCATTACTTATCTATTGTCATCGGTACTTCCTGTGATGAAAAGACCGTTATACCTTTTAAAACAACAGATTTAAAAAATATAGAGCGTCAGTTAAACTCTAAACAGATGATTGATGCTAGACCTTCATTAGAATTTACCTTGCAACTTCAATCGCATATCATGCCTTTTCTTAAAACAACTGTCAATTTGCTTTCGATGAATCCAAAGAATACAAAAGCATTAGAAACATCAATTCAAAAAACAGATAAGCAATTCAAAACATTGCAAGAAAAAGCGATCGCTTATCGTATACAAAGATCAAAAAAACCTATCACCTTGCCGCCTTTAAACAGCAAAATACTGGAAAATCGAGAGGCAAAAAACAGTTATATTACATTATTACAAAATATATTTAAAAGCGGACTGATAAGTGTAGAATGTTGTGATAAATTGAAACTTAAAACAATCATACAAAACACACTCGAGGAATTATCTCAATTACAAGAAGGCAAGATAAAACATCCCCAGGATCAAAAAAGAATATGGGAGAAATCGACAGCATTAGCTGTTCTTATTACTTCAAATAGAAACACAGCAGATATTCAAAATTATATCTTGAAACAACCAGTCTTAGCCCCATCCCCAGCCTTAGCTTCAACTTCAACTTTATCTTTATCTTTTCTAAAAAAAATACACTTAAAATGGACTCATTTTTCATTAAAAAAACTATTGGCAAAGTATCGCAAAACATCTAAAATTCCGAGAACAAAAAAAAGAAAAGTTCAAACGGCACAACCAGTTAACCTGTTAAAGTCGATTGGCTCAAATTCAAACCAGATTCAAAATACTGGATTTTTTGATGATAAAAAAAGACAGTGACAGCCAATTAATGATAAAAATATGGCTATCATCGAGGCATCCGTCATGGCTATTCTACAAGCATCATGCAAGCATTTGACTATCAGTCATGCTGATGGATAGTGACGGTATTGGTTGATTCAAATAACACATACATTGCGTTATTGTTGAAACTATTTTAATAAAAAAGCATTTTCAAGATGATGCGATTGTCTGATTGCAAAGATGTCAGTTCAGATATGAGCCAGGCAGATCGCTTTCATTTAAGATTCAAAAATATGCCTTTGATCTAATGCACAAGTTAAAGTCCCTTTATCCATATATTCTAACTCACTGCCTAAGGGAACACCATTCGCTAAACGGGATACTTTGAGCCCTAATGTTTTCATTTGATCGACTAAAAAATAAGCGGTCGCTTCACCTTCAATTGTCGAATTTGTGGCTAAAATAACTTCATGTACTCGTTTTTCTGATGCCAATTGAGAAAGCAGTACAGTTAAACCTAATTCTTCAGGACCCACGCCATCAATCGGAGATAATCGACCCATCAATACAAAATAATACCCGTTATACCCGCCTGACTGCTCCATAGCGCTCAAATCAGAAGCTGTTTCTACAATACATAATAATCGCTCATCTCGCGTAGAATCTGAACAAATAACACATAATTCTTTTTCTGAAAAATGACGACAACGGAGACAATAACTGACTTTTTCAAGTGCAGTAGACAGGGAATCTGCTAATGTTTTACCTTTTGCAGGATATCGGCCTAATAAATATAAAGCCATCCGTTCAGCTGATTTAGGTCCAATACCCGGTAAATACATGAAGGATTTAATCAATTGCTGAACACTAGCAGGGAAAATATTCATAAGCGTATCAATCCATTCAAAACAAATATCATATCATAAGGTTTGAGCAAGTAGCCTATCAAATAAATTGTTTGCTAAGCTTAAAAAGGCATTTTAAAACGATCAATATTTAATAGATCACTAACAGAAGATAATTTATCTTTTTTTTGTTCAGCTAACCGCTTTAATGCATCATTAAAAGCAAAAGCAATCAACTCTTCTAACACAATTTTATCTTCTTGAAACGCTTCATCATCAATCTGTATTTTTTGTACGGCTTGATTTCCATTCATGGTGACAGAAACTAATCCTGCGCCTGATTGGCCTGTCACTGTTAATTTAAGCACTTCTTCATTCATTTTTTTCATTTTTTCTTCCATGCTCTTGGCATGCTTTACAAATTGTCCAATACCTTTTTCACCAAACATTTCACTTCTCCTTTCAAGGATTGCATGATTGCTCATGATATTAATTCATAATCAATCAAATTTTCATCAAATTTAGCATCGAATAGCGTGAGGATACTTTTCACGTTAGGATCTTCTAGCAGCATTGATTTTGCAACTTGAAAACATGCTTTTTTCATCCGTTCTATTTGCATAATCGCTGTTTCATGCATGATTTTTCCAGCTGATATTTTAACAGTAATCTTACGATGAAAATATTCAGAAAGCACTATACTGATTCGTTGTGCATGTGTAGAATTCAATAACATATCATAAGTTGCATCTAAAGTCAGATACAATGCGTCTTCAATCACTTGAGCTAGAGCACAATGCATGGCTAATGTTTTCTCAACGCCTGTCAACGGAATATGATGAAGCAGCTTAAGCCAACCGGCTGGATCACAATCTAACAATGTAACAGGTAGTTCCTTGGCAAGCGGAATCGTAGCAATACGCTCAATCTTCATGTCTTTAGAATGCGCTAAATTTGGCGTAACATCGACAATCTTATCTTTGGATGGGGATGCTACTGACATTACTTTTTTTCAGGAGAATCTCCTGATGTAGCAGACTGATGATTTAAAGTGTCCACGTTTTCCGACAATAAGGCCTCTGCTAAAGCAGTCACTTGATTGGTTCGCCCCCCCCCTTCTGTGGCGGCGGCTGGGGCTTGGGAAGAAACTGATGTTTGAGCAGACGCTACAGGTTGCATTTGAAAAGCCAGCATGCGCAATAAAATCATCTCAAATCCCATTCTAAAATCAGGGGAAAAAGCTAAATCTTTTCGTCCTATCAGTCCTGATTGATAAAATAATTGAATGTCTTCTGGTAAAGCTTTTTGCGCTAAAGCTTGAATTTTTCTTTTATCATACTGATCTGTATAGATCGCTGCAGGTGCAATTTGTGCGATGGCCATTTGATGCAATATATTTAATAAATCATCAATCAATAATTCATAATTTACTGATTTTTCATGAATTTTATCAATATGCGCCAATAAATCAGCCGCATTATTAGCCATTAAATATTCTACAATTTTGAAAATTTGCTCCGTATCAAGAACCCCTAACATTTCTCCCACTAATTCAGCAGTTAGATGCTCTTGGCAATAAGCAATCGCTTGCTCTGTTAAACTCAAAGCATCTCGTAAACTCCCTTCTGCCATACGCGACAAGATAGTCAGAGCAGGCAATTCAAATTCAATTTTTTCTTCTATTAATATCTTCTCTAATCTAGAGACCATCACTTTCAAAGGAATTTTTTTAAGATGAAATTTCAAACAACGTGATAAAATCGTAATGGGTAATTTATGAGCATCAGTGGTAGCCAATAAAAATTTAACATGTGCAGGCGGTTCTTCTAAAGTTTTCAAGAGCGCATTAAAACTATGATTGGATAGCATATGCACTTCATCAATCAGGTAGACTTTAAAACGACCTCTAACAGGTGCATAATGAATATTCTCTAATAATTCTCGCGTATCTTCAACTTTTGTTTTTGAAGCTGCATCCACTTCGATGAGATCTGAAAAACAACCGGCATCGATATCTTGACAAATGGAACATTGGTTACAAGGCAGGGTGGTAATACCGGCTTCACAATTAATTGATTTTGCAAAAATTCTAGCAATCGTTGTTTTTCCAACACCTCTGGTTCCTGTAAATAAATACGCATGATGTAATTTATTCATTTTTAATGCGTTTAATATCGGTTTTAAAACATGGGACTGTCCCATTAAATCCTCAAAAATGTGCGGTCGCCATTTACGAGCTAAAACTTGATAATTCATTTCAAAGCCTTTTAAAGGTTGCCATCAATCTAGATTATACCTATCTATTGTTACATTTAAAGGATTTACTTCATGGTCAATCAAGTCATTTCAGTAAAATTCCCCTGGCTTTACCTGCGCCTTTATTGGCAGATATGACCTGTTTTTTTTCTAGCTCATCTAATAAATCGTTGGCACGGCCATAGCCAATTTTAAATCGTCGTTGTAATGCTAAAATTGAGACACGTTTCGTTTCTATAATAAAAGAAACCGCTTCATCATACAGCGAATCATTTCTATCGTCACTGTTTATTGAAGATTCTTCAAGTGTTGACTGTAATCCCTCTGATAAATCAGGGTTTTGACTGTCAGGCTGAGCTTGTTTTTTCCATTCAGTTACAACACGATGCACTTCTTCATCGCTCACAAAAGCACCATGAATTCTCGTTAAATTCGAAGAGCCTTTTGCCAAATATAACATATCTCCATGCCCAAGTAATTGTTCTGCTCCGGATTGATCTAAGACTGTGCGTGAATCAATTTTAGAAGAAACTTGAAAACTAATCCTTGCGGGGACATTGGCTTTAATCAAACCAGTAATAATATCAACAGAGGGTCGCTGTGTCGCTAAAATCAAATGAATGCCTGCAGCTCTTGCTTTTTGCGCAATACGTGTAATTAATGTTTCGACTTTTTTTCCAACAACCATGATCATATCTGCAAATTCATCAATAATAACAACAATTAACGGCATCGATTCTAACTTTAAAAACTCTCCTTGCTTGAGCTCGACTGTTAGTGGAATATTTTTTTTATGCGCTTGATTCACTTGATCATTATAACTTTGAATATTACGCACGCCTAACAAAGTCATTATTTCATATCTTTTTTCCATTTCTGACACACACCAAGTTAATATATTTGAAGCTTGATGCATATCCGTAATAACGGGTGTCAGCAAATGAGGAATCCCAGCATAAACAGATAATTCAAGCATTTTAGGATCAATCATGATTAACCGAACTTGCTCTGGTGTTGCTTTGTACAAAATGCTTAAAATCATAGCATTCACACCCACTGATTTACCTGATCCAGTGGTGCCAGCAACTAATAAATGAGGCATATCTGATAAATCAGCAATGATCACCTCACCTGCAATATTTTGACCTAAAGCCAAAGATACAGGAGACTCTGATAAAACAAAGGCTTGTGACTCAATTAATGTTCGAAAAGAAACAATTTGCCTATTAGGATTGGGGATTTCTATGCCAACAACAGACTTACCCGGAATAATTTCAACAACACGAACAGCATGAACGCTTAAAGAGCGAGCTAAATCTTTTGCAATTGAGGATATTTTGCTTGCTTTTAACCCTGGTGCCGGCTCAATTTCAAATCGCGTTACGACAGGTCCTGGCAATACATTCACAACTTTCACAATGAATCCAAAATCTTGCAATTTATTTTCTAATAATTGACCTAACTGGGTTTGTTCTAATTTAGAACGCATCACAACAGATTCTATTTTTTTTTCATCTAACAAGTGCGTCGACACTGGCACCACGCCTTTCCATGACAGGGATGTTGAGCTCGATTGCACTTGATTGACTGGTGATGCAATTGGTTTGTTTATGTGAGAATCATCATTTTTTATGCGTTTGTTTTTTTTTATATATTGCACTTTTATCATCAGAAATACGATCATCCAGTATGCTTTTATTTTTTTGAATACAAGATACGCGACACGAAAAAGATGATCGGTTTTTTTGATCAACCAAACGACAGATTTCCAAATGATTTGCACAATATCAGACCAGGCAACCTGACTCCAAAACATAAAACTAATGAGACTCGTCGCACTTAAAATTAGAATACTGCCTTGTACGGCTACAACAGGAAATAACACAGACAATATAAACTGCCCTAATAAGCCACCTCCTAAGAAAGCAATATCATGATAAGCCAACTCACAAGCAGTTAAAATACCACAAACACTGGTTAATAAAATAAAGATAGCCGGTATTTTAATGACAGCAGAAGCCATTTGTTTTGTTTTATTCAAAAAACAAAACTTGTCTATAAAACATAGAATCCAGACTGTATGCAAGCTAAAAATCAAGCACCACGATCCTAAACCTAAAAAACTCCATAAAACATCAGCTAACCAAGCACCTAGAGGACCTCCTGCATTTTGAATCGTTTGATTATTCGCATGCAACCAAGCATTATCTGTTTCCGTATAAGTACTCAATGCCATGGTTAAATAGCTACTCAGCATCAAAAAAAATAAGCCTTGGCAATCTTTTTTTAAAGCTGATTTTGAGTATGTTTGATGCTGAACAGGTTCATTTTTTTGATTTGATAATTGAGCTGACATGCTTCACTCCTAAGTAATGTATCAACTGATATCGCGATTGAATCGATTTAAAAAAAGCCAATTATTTTGACAAAATTCTGTTAAAATAAAAACACAAGATCATTCCAAAAAATACCTGAGGCTCTGGATGCATTATGGCAGAACAGTCAATCTGATGACGCCTTGTTTCATGTATCATACTCATCCATTCATGATAGGCTGATATTGGCTAAAAAATACAATGAACTCATTCAGCATAACACGATCAGAGATAAGTGCATGCCAATAAACACTTGGATTGATTATCAGCTCCAAACACATCTTCCAATCACTGATAGAGGCTTAGCGTATGGCGACGGATTATTTGAAACGATGCGCGTTCACCAAAAAAAGATCATCTTTCAAGATTTACACTGGGAGCGTTTAAAACAGGGATGCAGTACTTTAAAGTTCAACGTAAAATGGGATCATCTAGCCAAACAACAGCATCATATTTTAAATCAAATACAAGTCACCGAAGGCATCTTAAAGCTTATTGTAACACGCGGATCTGGGCGCAGAGGATACGACCCTCATGATGCCACTCCTCGCGCTATATGGCAATTTTTTCCTGAAGTCAAGAGGGATATAGAAAAATTGACACAAGGCATTGTGTTATTTCCTTGTAAAACTAGATTAGCGCACCAGCCTTCCCTTGCTGGCATGAAACATTTAAATCGCTTAGAACAAGTTTTAGCTCGCCAAGAGTGGCGAGATCCTATGTATACAGAGGGATTAATGCGTGATTTTAACGGTCATTGTATTGAAGGTACGATGAGTAATTTATTTATTGTGCATCATGACACGTTGATCACGCCTGATTTGAAACAATGCGGTGTTGCTGGTATTATGCGAGAATGGATTTTAAATCACAGTAAAATTAATATAAAACAATCTATTCACATTATATCTGAACAGACATTATCTGCCGCATCTGAAATATTTATGTGCAATAGCATTATGGGTATTTGGCCTGTTAAGCAATACAAAAAAAATCAATATAAACCAGGACTCATCACGCGACAATTACAAAAAAAACTTGCAACACTCGGCTATGATTCACCACAACGCTTATCCACTGAAATAGATCAGTAGCAAAATGAAAACCAGCATCCATGACAGATGAGCTGAATACCATGATAGACTAGGCTTTCAGTAGACACAGAAACTCAACGATAATATGGCACATCAAAGAGATTGCCTGGATTTGAGGAAGCCCCATATGACGCGACCGAAAAGCCATACAGTGAACGGTTGTTTTATTACGCTAGAAGGATCTGAAGGTTCAGGTAAAACAACTTGCCTGCATTTTATACAACAATGGTTAACAGAGCACCAATATGATCATATTCTAACACGAGAACCGGGTGGGACACCGCTAGCTGAACAATTGAGATCATTACTTTTACAGCCTGAACACAATGAACCGGTTGACACCTTAACTGAATTACTCATGATGTTTGCAGCTAGAAATCAGCATTGCAAACACATTATTCAACCTGCATTACAACAAAACAAAATTGTTGTCTCAGATCGTTTTACCGATACGACTTGGGCTTATCAAGGTGCCGGAAGACATATGAACACCCAATGGATTCAACAATTAGAAACCATGGTCCAAGGCACATTACGTCCAAACTTAACTTTACTGCTTGATATGCCTGCTGAGCTGGGGTTAAAAAGAGCAAAAAAACGAGGCAACCTGGATCGTTTTGAGCGAGAAACGTTAGACTTTTTTAACAGAGTACGCGAAGCTTATTTAGTTCGAGCCAAACAATATCAACATATTTATCGTATTCTGGATGCAACCAAACCTTTAGCTGATATTCAAACACAAATTCAAACTTATTTAATCGATTATTTCACATGATGACTCAAAATAGACAAGATATTTTTCCATGGCAAAGCGCACAATGGCAAAAAATACAACATCTCATGCATATCAACAAAATGCCGCATACGTTACTGATCACAGGCTCTACCATGCTAGGGCAAATTGAATTTGCAGGCTATTTATCACAAACGTTAACCTGTGCTCATCCACAAGATGGACCGTGTTACACCTGTAAATCTTGCCAATTACATGCAGCGAAAACGCATCCTGATATTTTATGGATCCAGCCACAAACTGCTTCTCAAACAATCCGAGTAAAAGCTGCCAGAGAAGTCATTGATTTTGTGACGTGTACTTCAAATCAAGGTTGTTGTCGTGTTGTCATTATTGCTGAAGCAGATAACATGAATACATATGCTGCGAATGCTTTATTAAAAACATTAGAAGAACCTTTGCCTAATACTTTTTTTATTTTAACACAAGGCAACACATCACTCTTGCCGACTATACGCAGTCGATGCTATCAAATACACTTCGCACTCCCAACAACCCAAGTAGCGCAGCGTTGGCTAGCAGAGCACACGCATTTATCTGATAAAGACATGAATCTTTATCTTTATTTAAGCCATCAAAATCCATTGCTTGCTCAAAAATATGCAGAACACAATGAATTACAAAAAATTCAATCACTACAAGAACAATTCATCTTATTATCAGAAACAAAAATCTCTTTTTATGCAGCAACACAACAACTCAATACACTAGGCGTTGACTTTGTTTTAAAATGGCAGCTTACTTTTTTTTATGCCATGATTAAATCAAAACTGACGCTTCAAAAAGACTGTCAACATACGGTTTGGAACGCATCACTCTGTTCAATTTTACAGCAATACTCTATAATAGATTTGATACATCATTATGACTGGCTTGCCACACAACAAGTCCAGCTACGGTCTTCAATTACGATGAATCCACAACTATGTCTAGAAGCCTTACTCGCTCGCTGGGAACTATTATTACTCTCTTCAAGACAACCCAATTGAATGGATTACGCAGGAAGCTAAGATGGACAATACATCCAACACTAAAAAAGTCATCATTGATATTCATTTTGCCACGAAAGATTTATTATATCGAGCATATATGCCTTTTTTAATCAATGGTGGATTATGTATTACCTCTAAACACCCCTATGATATGGATGATACTATTTTTATTCGGTTAAAATTACTCGATGAACCAGCTATCTTACCGATTGTATGCAAAGTGGTCTGGTTAACGCCTGTTCAAAATTTTGAATATGGTATTGGATTGCAATTTATTGAAGATGATGAGCCGGCTAAAAATAAAATTGAAAACTTACTAGCGGGCTTACTGAATTCAGATCGCCCGACGGCCACACTTTAATAAGGACGACATCTCATTGTATACTGATTCTCATTGTCATTTAAATGCATTAAATTTAGAAGCTTATCAAGGTGATCTTTTATCGGCAATTCAAGCAGCTAAAGATCGACAAGTCGCTTACTTTTTATCTATTTGCACTTCAACAGAGGATTTTCAAGCTATTCTCAAAATCACACAGATGGATCCTAATATTTGGGGTACTATTGGCATCCATCCTTTGGATATAGACAAAGGAACCTTGACGACTGATGAATTAATACAGCACGCTGAAACCAAAAAAATTGTCGGTTTTGGAGAAACAGGGCTAGATGGTCATTATAGCCAAGAGACGCTACCACAACAAATCCAATCGTTTGTCTCGCATCTTGAAGCAAGCCATCAAAGTGGTTTGCCGGTTATTATCCATACTCGGTCAGCTCGCCAGCAAACCATTGACGTGTTAGCGGATTATAAAAACAAAGCCATTTCAGGTGTCATTCATTGTTTTACAGAAGATTTAGATATGGCTAAAATCATGCTTGATTTAGGATTTTACATTTCTATTTCAGGGATTGTCACATTCAAAAATGCAAATATACTGCGTGAAGTAGCCCAATATGTTCCCAAAGATCGCTTATTAATCGAAACAGATTCACCGTATTTGGCGCCCATACCCTATCGTGGAAAACCTAACGAACCTCAATTTGTAGTAGAAGTTGGCGAATATGTTGCTAAATTACGCGATATGTCAGCTATTGAATTGGCAACTTGCACGACCAATAATTTCTTTAAACTATTTAAAAAGGCTGAACGATTACTAGAATAGTTATCGTTCAGCCCTTGTCTATCGATTATAAATGATCTTGAATATAACTAATTGCTGATTCGACCGTTGTCAATCGTTCTGCTTCTTCATCTGGAATTTCGGTTTCAAATTCTTCTTCAAGAGCCATCACTAGCTCTACAATATCTAAAGAGTCAGCACCCAAATCTCCAATAAAGGAAGCTTTTGGGATAACTGTTTCTTCTGTAACACCCAATTGTTCTACAACAATTTTTTTAACGCGCTCTTCAATGCTACTCATTATTTCTAATATCTCCTTGCAAAATTAGACATTTTATATCAATAAAAAGGTAATAAAAACTCATAAAATCATTATTTTGATCAAATAACAGCATATTTTATGACATATATAAGCCACCGTTAACGTGTAAAATCTCCCCTGTGATATAAGCTGCTGCATCACTCGCTAAAAAATGCACGGCAGCTGCAATATCTTCTGGAGACCCCATTCGTTTTAATGGAATATTCATGATGGCGCGTGCTTTATTCTCTTCAGATAAATCACGCGTCATATCTGTTTCAATAAATCCAGGTGCAATTGCATTGACTGTGATATTGCGAATACCAATTTCCATTGCAAGAGAACGTGTAAATCCTTCCATACCTGCTTTACTAGAAGCATAATTTGCTTGCCCTATATTACCAGAACTAGCGATCACGGAGCTAATATTAATAATACGCCCCCAACGTGCTTTCGTCATGCCTTTTAAACACGTTTTTGTCATACGATATAAGCCGGATAAATTCGTGTTGATCACATCAGTCCATTCTTGTGATTTCATTCGCAACAATAAATTATCTCGCGTAATGCCTGCATTATTAATTAAAATTTGAGGTGCTTCATATTGCGCATTCACTTGTGAAAAAAAATCATTCACTGATTGATCATCAGCAATATCTAAACAAAAGGCTGCTCCTTGTATCTTTTTTTCAGCAAACTGTTGTTCGATACATTGAACTCCTTTTTCAGTGGTTGCAGTGCCAATAATAATACCACCAGCAGCACCTAAATCGGAAGCAATTGCTTGACCAATACCACGACTTGCGCCAGTAACTAGTATTGTTTTACCTTTCATGGCAACCTCATATACTCTTTTAAAATCAGTTCATTCATGTTGATGTAGATAAGATAGCAGCTTTAAATTGATCTATCTGATCTATTGGCATGACAATTTGCATCGGTTCAATTCGTTTATTTAATCCAGTCAATATTCGACCTGGACCACACTCATATGCTTGATGGATATCTAAATGAAACAATGAACGAATTGAATCAGTCCATCGAACAGGGCTATAAAGTTGTGCTATTAAATGATCGCGAATATGATTTGGATTGTTTTCAATATTAGCTGAAACATTTTGAATCAGTTTACAGCTTGGATTGTTAAAAATCAAATGACGCATATCGCGCTGTAACCGATCAGCAGCTGATTGCATTAATAAGCAATGCGAAGGGACTGTGACTGGTAATTTTTTAGCACGCCCACCGACAGCTTGACTGGCTAATATCACTTGCTCAACCGCATCTACTGTACCAGAAATAACCGTTTGTCCAGGGGTATTAAAATTAGCAGGGGCTACAATTTGTTGAAGCTCAGCACTTACTTTAGAACATAAATCAATGACTTGATCGGCTGTTAATTTCAATAATGCAGCCATCATACCTGAACCGACTGGAACCGCTTCTTGCATGTGTTGACCCCGACGATACACTAACTGAACTGCATCTTGAAAAGATAAGACATCACTACAGACTAACGCTGAATATTCACCTAAACTATGCCCCATCATAACATCAGGCCGACAGTCTGTCCGTGTATTCCATAGTCGCCACAAAGCAACACTAGCCGTTAAAATAGCCGGTTGCGCATGCTCAGTTAAATCTAAAGCTTCAACTGAACCTTGTTGCGTCAATGCAAGCAGATCAAAAGATAAATAATCTGAAGCTTCTTGAAATGTACTGAGAACAATAGGTTCTTGTGTAATAAAATCAGATAACATCCCTAATTTTTGAGAACCTTGACCAGGAAATAAAAAAGCTATTTTTTTCATCACACAGAAAACTCTTCACTCAAACATCATACAATCAATTCAGATTAAAAAACTTCCATTGAGTTGCTGTGTAACGATAAGATACTGATCTATCTAAACGCATTCACAATACATGTTAAGATTTTTAACTGAAATGATATGGAGCCTGTTATTTGTTCAGCAAGCGCTATTTTTTGCAATCAATTGATAACATCAAGGCATTATTGTGAAATTTTTCGACCTTTAAAAAATCCATGAGGCGTCACATGATGTCGCTGATGCACTTCACCTCTTTCATCAATACTTAACTGATTTTCAGATAACGCATCATGTGCACGACGCATATCACGTTTCGATCGTGTGACATGTTTTTTATGAACAGCCATCTTTTTTCCTTACTGAGTCAAAAAATTAAATATAAAGTACTATTTCAATAATTCATCCAATACATCAAAAGCGCGATAAGTGGGCATTTTGGTTGAATCGTTTGTGTTAGCATCATGAGTCAATAACGTCACCGTATCTCCCCAATTTTTTTTCATAAACTCATCACAGATGTCCACTTTTTCATGATGTGGCATGACTGGCAAGTTTAATAATAATTCTTCTTCAATTAATGCATCAAGATCTAATTTATCATCTTTTATCATCACAGGCTCATACCCTGCAGGTATTTTTTTTGCCTGCTCATCTGTTTCAACACAGATTAATTGACTCTCTGTTTTAAATAGGATATCTACGGCCTGCGTACATCGCTCACAAGACATTAGTATCGAGCCAGATAATCGAATCATCATACTAGCGCATTGATGTTCATTGTCCAAAAAAGAGACTTGAACAGACAGATGACTCGATTGATCCATCAAGTGCGATATGCCATATTTGATCTTATTTAAAGCAAACGAACCTGAAAAACAAGATTTTTTACGCGCTAACACGCACGGAAAAATAAATCGTGGTAATGATGGCTGATTCGGCATACTGCACAACTGATAAGTAGAATAATTTGAAGCATCAAGCGCTATCCATGCGCTATATTCTACCACAATCTCAGTTATTCTCCATCTTTATTGATCAACAACACGACTTGTTTATCTAAAATAAAAAGATAAAAATTTTATAAATCAGTTATTTACTTATTATGACTGAAAGAATTAAATCTTTTATTTACTGACAGTCCTTGCCTGCTGTCTCTTATCATACTCAAAAAAAGCGTATGATTGATATCAAATCAATAGTCATTATCCTATTTCTATGCATCTAATTCAAGCCATCTAGCCATTTTCGACTCTAACGTATCATTTAAATCTTGCAATTTTTTTAAGACTCGTTGCACTTCATCATAAGGTTGATGATAAAAATCAGGAGCACTTGTTTGTAATTCAATCTCTAAAATTGTCGACTCTAAAGCTTCAATTTGAGCTGGCAGCTTATTTAATTCTTGTTGCAAATGAAAACTGAGCTTTTGTTTTGGGGTTTTGGCTTGAGGTGATTTCAGATTAATAGATTCTTTTTTAATCGCTTGATCAGGTTGAACCGTTGTTTGTGATAATTGTGAAATTGATCCTCCTTGATGCAACCAATCCGTAAAGCCACCAACAAATTCACGAATCACGCCTTGTCCTTCAAACACTAACGAACTTGTAATGACTTGATCTAAAAAGTCACGATCATGACTAACGATCAATAAAGTGTCGGTATATTCTAATAAAATAGATTCTAATAATTCTAATGTTTCTAAATCTAAATCATTCGTGGGCTCATCTAATACCAGAAAATTAAAAGACTGGCTAAATAAACGAGCTAACATCAAGCGACTACGTTCACCACCTGATAATGATTTAGCTGGCATACGCAAGCGTTTGCTATCAAATAAAAACTGCTCTAAATAACTCACAATATGGCGTTCTTTGCCATTGATGGTCAAATACTCTCTCCCTTCTGATACATTATCAATCACAGTTTTTGTCAAATCAATTTGATCTAGCATTTGGCCAAAATAAGCTACTTTTAATTGCGTCCCCAAACGAACGGTGCCTGAATTTGCTTTGATTTCACCTAATAAAATTTTAATTAAAGTTGTTTTACCGACACCATTACCACCAATTAAACCAATCTTATCTCCTTTCATCACAATCAAATCAAGGTTTTTAATTAAGACATGATCATCATAACCATGATGAACTGCTTGTAACTCAACAACCAATTGTCCAGAAGACAAGGCTTTATCTAATGAAAATTGCACTGTTTTTTGCTGCATTCTTCGTTTTTCTCTCGCTTCTCGCATAACAGATAATGCTCGAATACGCCCTTCATTTCGCGTCCTACGCGCTTTAACTCCTTGGCGAAGCCAAGCTTCTTCTTGTTGCCATTTCTTATCAAACTCACGTCTATGCACTGCTTCTACTTCTAAACGATGTACTTTCTGCTCAAGATAATCTTCATAATGACAATGCCAATGCTGAAGTGATCCTCTATCTAATTCTAAAATAGAGGTTGCGATTGTTTTTAAAAAGGCACGATCATGCGTGATAAATAATAATGCCCCTGAAAAAGATTTCAAAATTTGCTCTAACTCTTGAATCATTAATAAATCCATATGGTTAGTCGGCTCATCTAATAATAATAATTCAGGCTCATTCATTAAAGCTCGACCCAGCATCACACGTCTTTTAAAACCACCGGATAAAGTGTTCATGAGCGCAGATTGATTCACTCCTAGTTTATCTATCATTTGCTCTATTCGAGTTTGAAACTGCCAACCAGACAGATGTTCTATTTTATTTTGCAATACTTCCATTTCTTGCAACGCACTATCAGTATTTGCATTTTGCGTTAAATAATGCCATTTTGACAATAACTCTCCAACAGGAGAGAGTCCTGACGCGATGACATCAAATACTGTTTTGTCTTCTAAATCTGGTACATTTTGCAACAAATGACCTATTTTTAAACCATTTTGCCTCCAAACAATGCCTTCATCAGGCTGTAACAAATCAGCGGCTATTTTCATAAAAGTTGACTTGCCTTCACCATTACGACCACTTAAACAAATACGGTCTCCTGTTGAAATCTGACAATCCACATGATCCAGCAATACTGAATCACCATAAGCCATACTCACTTGCTTATATTGCAATAAAGTCATCAGATATCCTTATTAAATTGGATGTTTTGAACATTAGGTGAATTATTCATATATATTTTATGATGAAATGAGTTATCTTGACCATCAAAATAGTCTCATGAATAAAAAATGATATCATCATATCAAACTGATACACTATTCATAGGCTTTGTATCCCTTGTATTTTTTGAGTGTTATTAAAATCATTATATCATTGAGCCTAATCGATAGTATGCCTTATCAAATAAAAAGGAAAGCATATGTTAACATGTTTTTTTATGTCAAAAAAATGGGCAAAATGGGCTTGGGGAGGACTCATTTGTCTCATCGGCTTAATCATAGGTGATGTCTATTTATCTGTCTTATTTAACCAATGGTATAAAGATTTTTGCGATGTACTACAAACACCGAAAGAGATTAGCGTATTTTACGATTTAATTAAAATGTTTTTTATCATTACGTGTACTGCAAGCCTATTGCATGTACTTGTGCGCTTTTTATCTAATCATTTTTCATTAAGATGGCGCCAAGCCATGATTCAGTATTATATATCCAAATGGGCTCAAATAACGACAGAAGTTTATGAAGGCTCTTCACAAAGAATTCAAGAAGATACCCGAAGTTTTGCTCAATTAATCGAATTCTTAGGAGAAGAAATTTTACGCGCAATCCTAACTTTAATCGCTTTTATTCCAATTCTATGGCCTTTAAGTTCTTATATTACTTTTCCTGGTTTCAACTTTCCAGGCGTACTAGTTTATTGCGCTTTACTGTTATCCATTGGCGGCTTGTGTGCTTCTTGGTTTGTTGGCATCAAATTACCTGGACTAGAATATAATAATCAAAAAGTTGAAGCACGCTTTCGAAAACAGTTGGTCTATGCAGAGGATGATAAAAAATGGGCTAATGTGTTGACATTAAAGCACTTTTTCCAAGAAATTAAATCAAATTATTCTATTTTATATTTACATTACACTTATTTTAATTTATGGAGAAGTTTATATTATCAAATCACGTTTATTATACCTTATTTAATCTTAATACCTGCTTTATTTGAACATATCATCACATTAGGCTTGCTTGTACAAATCGGTAAAGCTTTTGAAAAAGTGCAGCACTCTTTTTCTGTCTTACTTGATCGATGGACGCAAGTCACCGAATTACGATCAGTTTATAAAAGATTAAAAGAATTTGAGTCTACATTAAAATAATATATAATCGACTCTGAATAAATCAATTTTTTTTAAATTTTGAGACCTTTTCAATAAGACAACAAAGACTCTTGATATGATTTTTTTTATTAAAATAGTTTAAAAAATGAAATAAT
>JAAOIJ010000077.1 GCA_015163815.1 Endozoicomonadaceae bacterium | reverse complement strand
GATTCATTTTTGTAAAATAAAGAATAAATTTAATCTTTAAAGTCTTTTTTTGTTAGGATGAATAAAGCACCTCATGATATTCATGATAAAAAAATTAAATTTTTATGAAACTTTTTGTTAGTCAAACTGTCTATTGATGGAATGAATCAGTTTTAAGTGATAAATAAAGATGAAGAAAAGGTGATAACTTCAGGAATACTAGAGGGAAATCCGATGGCAAATAATAATTCCAATGAGGATTATCAGTTAGTACAGAAAGTGCAAAAAGGAGATCAGCGTGCTTTTGACTTATTAGTTATTAAATATCAGCATCGAATGTTCAGCTTAATTAAGCGCTATATTAAAGATGATCATGAAACAAGTGATGTTGCACAAGAGGCGTTTATAAAAGTCTATCGAGCTATTCATACTTTTAGGGGGGAGAGTAAATTTTATACGTGGATTTATCGCATTGCAATCAATGCTTCTAAAAATTTTTTAGTAGCTCGTGGTCGGCGTGTGCCATGTTTAGATCTTAATATTGATATCGCATTAGGATTTGAAGATTTAGACTTGCAAGATATTAGTGCTGCGCCTGACCATTTATTAATGACTGATCAGACTAATGATAAAATTCATAAAGTAATCAGTAGTCTACCAGAATGTTTAAAACATGCATTAATATTAAGAGAGTTCAATGGACTAAGCTATGTAGCAATTTCTAAACTGGTTGGAGCACCTATTGGTACCATTAGATCTAGAATTTTTAGAGCAAGAAATACTATTAATGAACAATTAAATTCAGATTATTTTAATACTTATGATTAAATCATTTGAATTTTTGAATAATCAGCAACAAAGCAAGTTATTAATACTTTGTAGTATAATGTAGCTATTACATTATATTTTAATGGGCATTCAATGTATAACGAGGACTACAATGAAAAATACATCATCAAATGAACTCAAAGAATCATTATCTGCTGTGATGGATGGCGAAGCAAATGAACTTGAGTTATGTCGAGTCTTGAATCAATTAGAAGAAGATGCTGACTTTAGAGAAACAGCCAAGCAATATCAAGCAACAAATAGTATTGCTCAAGGTTTAAATCCTGATATCTTAAAAATAGATATATCAGATGCTATACGCAAAAAAATACAAATGACAGATAATGCGGTCATTAAACCTGTACATCCACAGAAAACAAGAAGCAAAAAAATAACACATTTATTTCAATCATTATCTAAAATGGCAGTTGCTGCATCAGTTACTATAGCGGTTATTATCGGTGTACGCTCATGGCAAGACTCTGTCTATTTTGATAATTTTCAAACGAAGAAACAACACGTTACCAATACTGGCGGCGGATTAATTTTAACAAGCAATGAAGATGAAGTAGATCATCCTCATCCCAACTTGCCTGAATCACATAATATGCACGTTAAAAAAAATACACAGGAGAAAATTCAGACTACTAATGCAACGAAAAAAGAAGATACAGAAGACACTGTAGACATAACGCTATCTAACAATCAAGATTTGGCCACTTCAGAAAAAAAGGAGAATAATGAACGATGATCATATCTCAAGGAGATCATATACAAGTATCCAGCTTGTTTTGTTTTTTTATAAAAAAATCAAAACAAGCTGGATACTATTAATGATCGCCGTTAATGCATATCAACTAACACAATGATTCCTTTATCCATTATAACGATTGACAGCTCGGAGTTGGAATTCACACTCATATCATCTAATGCATTCATATCATATCGCTATACTGAGTATCGATACAGACAATATGCACATATCCTTCACATAAAATAACACCTATTTTAAAAACATATCTATATACAGACCTTGCTTCGAACAGTTGGCAACCTTTTTTAAACAAAGACCCATTCAACCATGAAGTGTAACACCTAAAGGTTTTTCTATTCTTCGTATCACTTCGTTAGGTATTCGATCGTTTAACACTTTTCTGGATCTATTATTGATTACTTTGTGAATCGCTACAATTTCATCATCTTCTATGTTTATAAACTCTGTTTTCTTTGGCAGATATTGACGAGATAATCCATTGGTATGCTCATTTAAACCTCTTTCCCAAGAAGCATAAGGTGTAGCAAAATAACATTTTATTTTCAATGCTTTAGATAAGACTTTATGCTGAGAGAATGCTTTGCCATGATGAAAAGTAATCGTTTGTCTATATTTAAGCAGCATCTTTCTTAAACACTTGATCATACAGTCTTTTACTTCATTTGATTTGCGATTCTCAACTTTTTGTAAAAAAACATATTTAGATCGTCTGTCGACTAAGCTAACGATAGCACTTTGATGATTTTTTACTATAATGATATCTGCTTCCCAGTCTCCAATACGAGATTTTTCATCGACAATAAT
>JAAOIJ010000076.1 GCA_015163815.1 Endozoicomonadaceae bacterium | reverse complement strand
CTAACAAAGTATCATAAAAAATAACAACATTGGATTTTAGCTATACAGCTGGACAAATCGAAATAAAAATAAAAGAAGAGATGAGCACTGTAATTTTCAATAATTTATAAATAAAGAATATAATGATATAACAGGATACCGTCATGACATCATTTATTAAAACGACCATCGCTCACTGATGAGGCTGTTTCACCTTATAATACAAGCAAGTCATCAGAACCTGATCGATCACTTATTGATACATACATTTGAAAATTTAGACAATGTGATAAATCTGCACCTTAGATTCAATAACATCGAACTGGCTGATATTTTAGCACATGCAATATGATATTAAAGGCACAATGATAGCATGCAAATATCACGCACAGATTACAATAAATATTAACAGTGGATCAATAAGATACTATCAACTGCATGAAAAGAAACAGCCTGTAACAGCAAAGCATGGATTTAAAAGAATCGGTGGTTTGCTGCAAATATCACAGATCAGCAGCATGGATATCGCTCTGATTTAGCTTTTTCAAACATTTGAAGCACCAAAGCATGGAAGATAAAAGCCATGACTGAGAAAAAAAAACAAAATGAAAAACAAACGATTATTTTATATGATGTGTCATCAGCTAAAAAAATTGATAGGCTTCTGTAAAATAGGCAAAACATGATAAAAAAATAACTTTATGTCTTGAGCGTAAAATGTAACATTCTATCAATTGATACAATCGCTTGTTTACAAACCTGCTCTTCAACATAAACATCATGTTCATCATGTAATAAAGCATACTCTAACTGATCTAATGTATTCATAGCCATCCAGGGGCAACGAGCACAGCTTTTACAAGTAGCACTTTTTCCAGCAGTAGGTGCTTCAATTAACCGTTTATGTCCTGGTATTTTTTGTTGCATTTTATAAAAAATACCCACATCAGTTGCAACAATAAAAGTATCTTGTTCCATATTTTCTGCAGCTGAAATAAGCTGTGAAGTTGATCCTACTCTATCAGCTAGAGCAATGACACCGCCAGGAGATTCTGGATGGACTAAAACAGCGGCGTGAGGAAATAAAGCTTTCATCGACTTTAATCCAGCAACTTTAAATTCTTCATGCACAATACAAGCACCATCCCATAACAGTAAATCCGCTTCCGTTTGACTTTGGACATATTGACCTAAGTATTTATCAGGAGCCCATAAAATAGATTGGCCTTCCATGTGTAAATGATCCACAATATCGACTGCGCAACTTGAAGTGACTACCCAGTCAGCCTGTGCTTTCACTTGTGCAGATGTGTTCGCATAAACAACAACCGTTCGATCTTCATTTTGCGCACAAAAATCTTTAAATTCTTTTTCTGGGCAACCTAAATCTAAAGAACACGTTGCGTCTGTTGAAATAATTTTAACTCGTTTTTCAGGACTTAAAATTTTTGCAGTTTCACCCATAAATTTCACGCCAGCGACAATTAACGTAGAAGCATCGTGAGCAGCTCCCCATCTCGCCATTTCAAGAGAATCCGAAACAAAACCTTGTGTTTCTTCTGCTAATTTTTGAATATCAGGGCTAGTATAATAATGTGCAATTAATACTGCAGATTCTTGCTTTAACAATCGTTTGATGCGATTGAACTGATTCTTTTTATCTTGATTCATGGCAATATCACTCAATACATACGATCTACTTATATGATTTTTTATTCTACGGTGTCTTATTATAGGCCGTTTCTCATCTTAGGTGTTCTTTTTTATGCGCTCATCTGTTTGTATTATTTTTAATTGAGTTTCCGCCAAGCGAGCAGCAGCATGATGAGGATATTTTTTGATCAACTCAATATAATACATTTTAGCTATTTCAATCTCCTTATCTTTTTGAGATATCTCAGCTAATTTAAAAAGCCAATGCGGTATTTTGGCATGCATTGCACAAGATTGAATTAAATTTACAAAAATATTTTTGGCTTGACCTAATTCTTGTTTTTCAATATATAATTCTGCTAGATATTGCCTGGCTGCAATATGATTCAGACTGTTTTTATATAAAATAATAAATCGCTGTAAACGCTCTATAGCCAAATCATATTGCTTGTCTGTAATCAATTTGAGAATGTTATTATAAGCTGTTTGATCATCTGAATTTTGAAATTTTATAGAGGAAGCGGGTTGCGTATCGGAAGCGGGTTGTAAACCAGGTAGTTTTTTTTCATCAGAAAGGAATATATGATGATCCTGTTTGTTTGTTTTTATATGATAGCGCCCTAAACTGGAAGTGATAAAATGCTGCAAATTTAATATTGCTTGTTTCAAATCATTTATTTCTGACTTCATTTGTTCTAATTCAATATATAATTTATCATTCACACCGGGTTCTACGGTTTTATTAACTTGTTTTTTTTTTAAAATATTCGAGTCGCCAGGTAAGAAATGATCCCATTTCAAAGCATGACAGGTGACTGGAATCACCATTGATAAAAACATGATGACAATCAATTGATTTAATTTAAAAAAAAAAGATATCATGCGAACCTCTATCATGATCGTGATAAAATAGCATGATATCAAAATATTATATTCAACAACACTACTCAATAAAACTTTGTTAACTAATTATTCTCTTGATAACAATGATGATGAGCCGCTAAAATAACTCGGGATGCATTGGTTTCATTATTTCTTAGAATAGCAACACAGCTACCTACTTGAATCGGTCTACGTCTATCATTTTGTTGTATAATAGAGATGTTTTCTCCAGAATCTGATAATTGAATAAACAGATTCATAGCTTTTGAAGTTTTCATGCTCTCTTGAATGACTTTACCTGTCACTGCACCAGCAACACCGCCTAATACAGCCCCTGCGATTCTTTTACCTGGAATTAATGCGCCTAAAACACTTCCAGCGATAGCACCTGTTTTCACTGATTTATTTTTCTCTAAAGATTTATCTTTTTTAATCGTTACCATTTCCAAATTTTTGACTATACCATATTCAATATCTTGTTTTTGACGTGCTTCAGCTTCAGTATAGGTGTAACCAGTATAATCATTCATACAGCCTACCAGAAATAACATAGGAAGTACCATTAAAAATGTCTTAACGTTTGATTTCATAATGAGTTTCCACAACATAAACAGGCTTACCTCAAAGGATTGTAAGCGCCTCATTATAGCAAAAACAAGCCATTCTGTCAAAGAATCTATTAAAAACTTCAAAAAGCTGAAAACCAACTCATTTTCAGCTTTTTATTGCAGATTAAAAACTGACTTCACGCCAACCATTATTCATCTTATAATGAAAATTGATTTGCGTGCTAGAACGAAAAAGGCATTCACTCTACAATAAAAAAACACCCCCAACATCTCGTATGATTGATCAAGGAATTTTAAGAAAAGAGGCGCATTATGATTGCACGTTTAATAGGCCGCATACTGGATATTCAGCCACCTTTTGTGATAATAGAAACCCATGGTGTGGGTTATGAGCTGGAATCACCTTTAACAACATTAACAAAATTAAAAAATAATCAAGATTGCACGCTTTACACGCATTTAATTGTTCGTGAAGACGCCCAGTTGCTATATGGCTTCTTATTACAATCAGAACGCGATTTATTTCGTGATTTAATTAAAATTAACGGCATTGGAGCAAAAGCAGCACTCAATATTTTATCCACATTCGACGTCGCTACTTTAATTCAGTGCATTCAAAATCAAAATATCGATATGTTAACAAAAGTGCCAGGGATTGGTCAAAAAACAGCTTCGCGCTTATTAATTGATTTGCAAGGCACATTAAAAAAATGGCAACTGAAAACCTCTATTCCTTTATCTTCTATTACCTCTGGAAACATGACAATAGAATCGACGACTCAGCACGATGTGGTCTCAGCTTTAATTTCTTTAGGTTATAAATCATACGAAGCGTCAAAAGCAATTCAGTCTATACAAAAAAGACAATCTTTATCTCGAGAAGAACTACTGAAACAAGCTTTAAATGCCATGTTATAATTTCTATCATATTTGAATACTAGGATGATATCATGATAGAAAATGAGCGCTTAATTTCAGCCAACCCACTACCGATTGAAAATACGATAACAGAAACACCGATTGATCGTGCAATTCGACCTTTAAAATTAGCAGATTATCAAGGTCAGTCTACGGTTAAATTACAAATGGAAATTTTCATTCATGCAGCAAAAAAACGACAAGAACCTTTAGATCATACTTTAATCTTTGGGCCGCCAGGATTAGGTAAAACAACTTTAGCTAATATCTTAGCACACGAAATGGGCGTTCAAATCCGAAGCACATCAGGTCCTGTACTAGAAAAATCAGGTGATTTAGCTGCTTTATTGACCAATTTAGACACAGGAGACATTTTATTTATAGATGAGATTCATAGACTCAATCCTGCAGTTGAAGAATTGCTTTATCCCGCCATGGAAGATTATCAAATTGATATTTTAATTGGAGAAGGGCCTGCAGCACGTTCTATTAAGCTAGATTTACCGCCTTTTTCTTTAGTCGGAGCAACAACACGCACAGGGCTTCTCACCTCTCCTTTACGAGATCGTTTTGGGATTATTCAACGCTTAGAATATTATTCTTCTGAAGACTTAACCTGCATCGTAAAAAGATCAGCGAGACTCCTAACGCTAGAGATAGACGATGCAGGTGCTTATGAAATAGCCAAGCGATCCCGCGGAACGCCTCGTATAGCAAACCGATTATTAAGACGTGTACGCGATTATGTGGAAATCCGCAGTCATGGCGTTATTACTCAAAAAAATGCAAATGAAGCGCTTAAAATGCTCAACATTAATCAGGACGGCTTAGATACACTAGACCAACATTTTATTCGTGCTATTTTAACACAGTTTAACGGAGGGCCTGTAGGTATTGAAACATTAGCCGCCATTTTAAGTGAAGATCGAGACACATTAGAAGATGTCATTGAACCTTTTTTAATGCAGCAAGGCTTTATTATCAGAACACCCAAAGGCCGTATAACCACTGAAAGAGCCAAACATTATTTGCAAACAACATCAAGCGTCAATAGGTATGAATCATCTTAATGCTTGAGTAGGTATTTCATTATGACCATTATATTAGGAATCGACCCAGGTTCAGTGATTACTGGATTTGGCGTGATTCAAATCAGCCATAGAAAACCTTACTATATTGCATCAGGATGCATACAACCCAAAACAATCTGTTTTTTTAAGCGGTTAGAAGATATTCATAGCAATTTAACTCAATTAATTGCAGAATATCAACCTAATGAAATATCCATTGAAAAGGTCTTTATGTCTAAAAATCCAGATTCAGCTTTAAAGTTAGGCCATGCTCGTGGTGTTGCCATTTTAGCTGCCATCCAACAATTCATCCCTATTTATGAATATGCAGCTCGCGCTATCAAACAGGCTGTTGTTGGAAAAGGAAGTGCTGAAAAAAAACAAGTACAACATATGGTAACTGCCTTGCTATCTTTAAATCAAACACCTAAAACAGACGCATCTGATGCTTTAGCAGCTGCTTTATGTCATCATTATCATCAATCAACCGCAAATTATATCAAAAAGTCGCAATCTCATCCCATCAAATCTTTGAAAAAAACAACATCGTAATGTCATAAAAAAAGAACAACCTTAACCTATTTATCTAAATATGCTATAAAGATCTCTAGGATAATCATTATTCAATTAACTTCATCACTAAAGAGAGTACCCTTATTATGATTAAAATTGCTATTAACGGATTTGGGCGCATTGGACGAAATATACTACGCGCACTGTATGAGTCAAATCGATCCAATCAACTTCAAATTGTCGCAATTAATGATTTAGGAAATACCAAAACATTAGCGCATTTAATCAAATATGATACGGTACATGGTCGTTTTAATGCAACAATCTCTTCTACTGACTCTTCCTTAACAGTGAATCAAGACGTGATTCAGATGTTTAGTGAAAAAGATCCTAGTCAATTACCGTGGCAAGCATTAGACATTGATGTTGTCTTAGAATGCACTGGTTTTTTTAGAAGTAAAACAGCAGCACAAGCACATCGTGATGCGGGAGCAAAAAAAGTCATTATTTCAGCACCTGGATCACAAGTGGATGCAACGATTGTTTATGGTGTCAATCATCATATTTTAACAAAAGATATGACCATCATATCCAATGCCAGCTGCACAACAAACTGTTTAGCTCCTATAGCTAAACCACTCAATGATACGATTGGTATTGAAAGTGGTATTATGACAACAGTACACGCCTATACGAATGATCAAGTTCTCTCTGATGTCTATCATACCGATTTATATCGTGCACGCGCAGCAGCCATCAATATGATCCCAACACAAACAGGTGCCGCTGAGGCAGTTGGCTTAGTTATTCCTGAATTACAAGGAAAATTCTCAGGGCTTTCAATCCGAGTACCGACTGCGAATGTCTCACTTGTCGATTTAAGTTTTATTGCAAAAAAAAGCACCAGCATTGATGAAGTAAACAGCATACTGAAAAAAGCTGCAAATCATACAGACATGAAACAAGTTTTATCTATTAATGAAGAAGCCTTAGTTTCTTCGGATTTTAATCATTCACCTTACTCTTCAAATTTTGATGCAACACAAACACAAATTCAAGGCCGTTTAGTCAAAGTGATGTCTTGGTATGATAATGAATGGGGTTTTTCAAATCGAATGCTAGATACTGCTCAAGCGTTTATGCAACTGACATAATATCATTGATTTGATTACCCTTAGCTCCGTCACTCAATAAAAGATTATCAAACAACATGTTAAAACGAACCAAAATCGTAGCCACACTCGGTCCTGCTAGCCACTCAGAAGCAGTCATTCTCAAACTCATTCAGGCAGGCGTGGATGTGGTGCGATTAAATTTTTCACACGGTCAACCGAATGATCATATTGAACGCGCTAAAATAGTTCGAAAATTGAGCCAAGAAAACAACAAACACATTGCTATTTTAGGTGACTTACAAGGCCCTAAAATTCGAATAAAACAATTTAAAAACCAAGAAGTACTCCTGAAAAGTGGCCACATATTTCAACTCAGTTTAACCATTCATCCCAAAAAAGGAGATGAAAAAGGTGTTGGCATTACAGATAAAAATCTGATCCAAGATTGCAAAATCAACCATATACTTCTTTTAGATGATGGAAATATCAAGCTGAAAGTAGCCAGTAAAACAAAAGAGACCTTAACTTGTAAAGTTATATATGGTGGCATTTTAAGTGACAATAAAGGCATTAATTTAGAAGGCGGCGGATTGTCAACGGCGGCCTTAACAGAAAAAGATAAAAAAGATATTAAGTTAGCTGCAAAAATCAATGTAGATTATTTAGCTTTATCCTTTGTTCGCAATCCAGATGATATTTTATTATGCCGCCAATTATTCAAAAAAGCAGGCGGTCAGGGAGGAATCTTAGCTAAAATTGAAAGAGCTGAAGTCGTCGCTTCGCAAGAAAAATTGAAAGCAATTATACAAGTCTCTGATGCTGTCATGGTAGCGCGAGGAGATTTAGGAGTAGAAATTGGCGATGCCGCTTTAGTCGCTGTACAAAAAAATATGATTAAAACTGCAAGAGATATGAACTGCCCTGTGATCACAGCCACTCAAATGATGGATTCTATGATCAACAAATCTCAACCAACACGAGCCGAAGTATTTGATGTAGCAAATGCTGTGCTAGATAATACAGATGCTGTCATGTTATCCGCCGAAACAGCTGCAGGGAAACATCCCAGTAATGTTGTGAAAGCCATGCATCGTATTACACAAGTAACAGAAAAAAACACAAAGGATATCGCAATCCCATTAGAAAAAAAGCAGTTAATTTTAACGAGTTCAGATCAAACAATTGCGGTATCAGCTATGTATGCAGCTAATCATTTAGCTGAAGTTAAAGGTCTCATTTGCTTTACTAAAAGTGGACAAACTGCATTATGGATGTCTCGTATTAATTCAATACTGCCAATTTTTGCTTTTAGTCATTCCGTTCAAACTTGCCGTCGAATGGCTCTTTATCGAGGGGTACACCCATTACAATGGCAAGAAACGAGTGAATCATTAGAAGAAAGAGAGCATATTTTAAAAGCTCACCTAAAACGCTTACGGTTTAAAAAGAAAGATAAATTTATTATTACTTTCGGTAGCACCCATAAGATAACCAATACATTACAATTATTCGAATTATAGTCTGATTTTTTCATAAAATAGACAGAAAATATAATTTCATCAATTGATATCAACTTTCAAATCATGCGCATAGCGTCAGTGATATATAAAATTGATTTTATTTCAAAATGATTTAGTTTAGAATACTGAAAGGCCTTTAAAATAAACTAAAGTAATACTTTTTAATGATGTTGAATATTAAAAGCATCTTAACGTCAACACAACCCTGATGATTTGACGCATAGATAAGCCGTTATCATTTCAATACACTTAATAGAATACAACGATGACTAAAAAAATCAAAAGAATAGCTGTCTTAACTTCAGGTGGAGACTCCCCTGGCATGAATGCAGCTATTCGAGCCGTAGTGAGAGCCGCTGTTTATTACCATATCGTACCTTTTGGTGTATATGAAGGGTATAAAGGTTTAATTAACGGACAATTTCAAGAATTAAATGCACGATCTGTGGCCAATATTATTAATCAAGGAGGTACTTTTTTAAAATCAGCACGATCATCTGAATTTTGCACAAAATTAGGTCGTCAAAAAGCCTATGAACAATGCATTCACAATAAAATAGATGCACTCATTGTGATTGGCGGAGATGGCACCTTCACAGGCGCACAATTTTTTTCAAAAGAATTTGACTTGCCTGTCATCGGCATTCCTGGCACCATTGATAACGATATTTATGGCACAGATTGCACCATCGGCTACGACACAGCACTCAACACAGTGATCGAAGCCGTTGATAAAATTAGGGATACAGCAACATCACATAATCGATTATTTTTTATTGAAGTAATGGGCCGTAATGCAGGCTTTATTGCATTACGCGCAGGAATTGGAGCTGGTGCTGAAAATATTCTCATTCCAGATAGTGATCGTGATATTCATCATTTACTAGCATCACTGAAACGAAGTGATCGAGCTGGAAAAACATCGAGCATTATTTTAGTTGCTGAAGGCAAAGAAAGCGGTCGATCGTTTCAATTAGCCAAACAAGTGAATCAAAAATTATCTGCATATGAAATTAAAGTCACGATTTTAGGGCATATACAAAGAGGAGGTAGGCCTTCTTGCCAAGACCGAGTATTAGCCAGTCAATTAGGTGTTTCAGCTATCGAAGCTTTACTAAACGGAAAAAGCAATATATTTGTTGGCATCAAAAATAATCAACTGGTTTGTGTCCCATTGAGTGAGGTCATTACGCACTCTAATCCTATCAATGCAGAATTATTACATGTTGCTGACATCGTTTCAACCTAACAAGTCACCAGCTATTATATTACAATAACTGAATATTAACTAGGAACTGTTTGATTTAATATGCTTATTTTACTGTCCCCAGCAAAAAAATTAGACAACAGGCAATCACTAAAAACAGATCAAGCCACATTACCTGATTTTTTAAATCAATCGAGTCAGATTATCAAGACATTGAAGACACTGTCCTTTCAATCGCTCAAACAGCTCATGCAAATCAGTGATACATTAATTGAATTAAATATGAAGCGATATCAATATTGGTCGCAACCTTTTACACTGGATAATGCAAAACAAGCCATTTTTTCATTTAAAGGCGATGTTTATATTGGTTTTGATGCCGACACGTTAAACTCACAACAATTACACCTAGCTCAGAAAAAAATACGCATTTTATCTGGATTATATGGCGTATTACGCCCTTTAGATCTCATACAACCCTATCGATTAGAAATGGGGACTCCATTAAAAATATTAGATTATGATAATTTATATCATTTTTGGAGACAAGATATTACCAATAAAATACAAATGACTGCTAACAATCAATTGATTATTAACCTGTGCTCTCAAGAATATTTCAAAGTCGTTAACATCCATCAATTACACAATAAGATCATTCACCCTATCTTTAAAGATTTTAAAAATGGAACATATAAAATCATTAGTTTTTATGCTAAAAAAGCTCGAGGACTGATGGCTCGCTTTATAGTAGACCATGATATTAATAGCATTGAAGGGTTATATGACTTTAATCAACACGGTTATAACTATAACGCCAAGCAAAGCAGTCCTAATAAACCTGTTTTTACCCGAGACAAAGTGCCAGAATAATAGCTCCATGCCTATTATTTCATAAAAAACAAACCTCTCTTTGTCAAAAGATAGGTTGACAAAAAATAATAAAAAAAACAACCATTCATTATAGGTAAAATGCGTCGATATGATGAAAGAACAATAAATAAAATAATGTTAATCATAGGTGAATTATGCGCATTTTAAAATATATTTTCATAATACTCTCGACCTTTATCTCTAACACGTTAATGCATGCCAGTTTGAAAGCATATTCAACATCAAGCCTCAGACAACCTATTCATTCAATCATGTCTTTTGAAGAAATTGAAATAAAAATGAAAAACCCTTATACACAACATAACTTCTTGATACCGAGTATGAAAAGACAATCTATTTTTTTAACACTTAAACCCTCTAAGGTATCTCACATACAGCATCATTTTAGTCATACGATGAAAGGAATGGCCATTGCTATTCCAATCTATTTTTAAGCAGACAGCGTCTCCAATATTTTGTAGGCAATTAAAGATAATCTTCATTGCCTCCCATCATCCTTTCAGTAAAAACATGCTTTTTTGCTATAATGAACTTCAATAATAAGACACCTCATCATCATAAAACAGCGCACCCTCATCAAGATAGCGATCGATACTATTCAATAGATAGAAATCCGTATCACATTGATCTATCATGATATATATAATAGAAAAAATAAAATAAGTCTTCTGTATGAATAGCAGCAAAGCATGACTTCTCAGCTCACTCACTTACCATCAATTGTGATAAGACAGATCATTGGCTTCTTTTTTTTAACATAAAAATAATGCACAATAGCGTCTCTATTTTGTACAAGATATTCAATGGCCTCCCAATAACCAATCAATCAATATCAAAATATTGTTTTTAAGTATTGATTTATACGTTAAAATATAAAGAAATGTATTGCCTATTTTTAATTATTTTAATGACATTTCATCAAAAGGCTTTATACGCATGTCAAACACAACTATCGAATGCAATCGCCCTCCGCATAAATTAATCATCGGCATTTCTTCTCGCGCTTTATTTGATTTAGAAACAAGCCATGAAATTTATATGAAGCAAGGATTAGAAGCGTATCGTTGTTATCAAATTGAAAATGAAGATCGTTTGTTACTACCAGGCCAAGGCATAAGTCTAGTTAAACGCTTATTAAATCTCAATCAATATCTTACAACACATCAAGTAGAAGTGATTCTATTATCACGCAATAGCGCTGATACAGGATTACGCATTTTTAATTCTATCAAACAATATGGACTAAATATTATTCGTGCAGCATTTTGCGGAGGCAGTAACCCTTTAAAATATATTAAACCGTTTAATTGTCATTTATTTTTATCTGCTGATGAAAAAGATGTCCGAGAAGCATTAGCTGCAAATTGTGCAGCTGCTAAATTATTTTCTCAAGATAATCAACAGAAATCTGAACACTCAGAACTACGCATCGCTTTTGATGGTGATGCTGTATTATTTTCAGATGAATCAGAAAGAATTTTTCAACAAAAAGGGCTTGATGCTTTTTTTAAAAATGAAGAACAATCTGCAAACAAACCTTTACCCGTTGGACCTTTTCAACCTTTTTTAAGTATCTTACAAAAAATACAACAAGCTGCTGCAGACCACTGTCCTATTCGAACAGCATTAGTCACTGCAAGATCTGCACCTGCTCATGAACGCGTTATTCGCACATTACGATCATGGGATATTCGATTAGATGAAGCGCTATTTCTAGGTGATCTAGAAAAAGGAGAATTTTTAAAATCATTTCATGCTGATATTTTTTTTGATGATCAAGTGCGACATTGCCAGTCTGCTAATCAGCAAGATATTTTATCAGCACACGTCCCTTACGGGGTCAGTAATGAAAAAAAATAAAGACGCTAACACACTCTATTTTTATTGTATATCGTCATCGTTCATCCTTTTCAATTCACAAGATATCTATTTAAAAATATCAAGAAGATAACCATACAAACAATATTAAAATCGTATAAAATGATATAAAGTATTGTCTATCATTAAAAAAACATCATGCATGATTACAAGAGATCATAATATGAATTTAATACACATGATTCAAGATATCTGGAAATCCATTTTAAGCCAGCCGGCCTATGTGTCTATATTGCAAATCATACTATTATTTATTGTTGTCATTTTACTCAACATTATCATTTATTGCATTTTAGCACGAGTAAGTCGTCGCTTACAACATACACACCCTTATCGGAATGCTTTAATTCAATCAGCACATTTACCCATTTCGTTGTTAATTTGGTTGATGTCGGCTAGCACTGCAATTCGTTTATTTTCTAACTGGTTGGACACATCTCAAAAAGTTTATATTGATTTATTTCAAAAATTACTCATTGTTATCCTCATTAGTAGCTTTTTCATTAAATTCTTTCATTTATCTTTCAATTATTTAAAAAGAAATCAATTCAAAAAATCTATTTTATCGCAATCTGCTGGAGAAGCCATTTATAAATTAGCACTTGTTTTTATTGTCACAGCGACATTATTATCTATATTGCAAATATTAAGCATCAGCATATCTGGCTTATTAGCTTTTGGAGGATTAGGAGGCTTGATGGTTGGCTTTGCTGCAAAAGATACTTTAATGAATCTATTTAGCGGCATGATGTTATATTTAGACAAACCTTTTCAAGTCGGTGAACGTGTCAATCTGCCCAATAAAAATATTGCAGGAACAGTTGAACACATTGGATTTCGACAAACTTGCATTCGAAATTATGATTTACAACCTATTTATATTCCAAATGCTTTATTTTCTAGTACGCCTGTTATTACGCCTTCTCGCATGTACAATCGTCGAATGAAACATACAATTGGAGTAAGATATAAAGATTTTAATAAAATATCGAATATATTACAAGATATTAGAGATTTTATTTATAATAATGAGGCTTTAAATACTCAACGTCCAACTTATATTAATATGACTGAATTTGGAGCGTACTCTATTAATATTTATATTAGCTGTTTCAGCCAATCCATTGCATATGCAGATTTTTTAAAAGCACAAGAAGTATTATTAATAAAAATTGGCCATATTATTCAAAAACATGATGCTGATTTTGCTTTTCCTACACAAACATTAGAAATCAGTAAAGCTGACTCTATTATAACCCAAAAAACATAATTGAATCTGGATATAGCCACATCGATTATTCATAACATACCTTATCTTTAGGTCAATAAAAATATAGACTGTGCACCATCACTCAATACTCCCTTTTTCCTTTTCAACTGAAAGGTAGAAGGGAGATGAGTGAATGCTATTTTATTCGGATTTGCGTATCATTTACGAGTATTTCTTACTTAGATAGTATGACTTGAGACCTTTGTAATAAGCAGTTCAATGGATAATTTATGTATTTTTTTATTCAAACAACACATAAATTACTTCATTTTTCAAACTATTTTAATAAAAAAGATCATATCAGGAGTCTTTGTTATCTTATTGCAAAGGTCTCATCCTTTATCTGCTATAAAATAGTCAGCTTCTTTTATTTTTAGCATCAGGCTATAAGCCATTTTTGAATCATGAACTTCGCCTCCAGTGATTTCAAAGTCAATT
>JAAOIJ010000075.1 GCA_015163815.1 Endozoicomonadaceae bacterium | reverse complement strand
AACAAATCATGGTCTTTAAATCATAAAACTTCATTGTCTTTATATTATTTTTTTACATGAATAATGTTGTCTTATTGCAAAGGTCTCATTTTAAATGATATTGCTATTGTATTTATACTAAATTGAGCTTAGAGTCTATCCACGCAAGTGTGTGACTTCATAGTTCAATTCCTAAATATGGCTTTGAATTCGATTATCAAATGTGATCAAAAAAACAAGCCGTCGCGTTATACGCGTTGCGGATGAATAGCTCCCATGCTTAGGATGATATCATTGATTTTCAAGAGAATATTTTTTGGATCATGATCGTCATATAAGATGCCTAACCGGCACATCATGATTAAATCCTGATGCATATCATTGTTTTACAAATAATCCAAACATCCGAACTTATATTCCTATCTTATTGAGTCTTAATATTTAAAAAATTAAAATTGAACTTTTTACAGATTATAAACTCTAATATTATATCATGTAATACATTGAGGAGACCTTTGCAATAAGCAGTTCAATGAATAATTTATGTGTTTTCTTATTCAGACAATACATAATTGAGAAGTCACAATAAAATAAGGAGTGTAAATTATGAATAGTAGTATTTATGGGACATCAAAGCGAATACGTTTGCAGTCAGATTCAGAAGATACTATGCCTGCTCAGAAAGCAATAAAATTGCAGGTAGCTTCAGAGACTCAGGCAAGCCCGATATTCTCATCTCAAGATTATCATGAAAAAATGATGATTCGTGATATCAGTGATATGAGGATTGATTATCCAGACAATATATCTGATGCTATTGTCGATCAAGGACAGTTGATTGTATCGAATATAACAGAAGATAATATTGAAAATTTATCTCATTATTTATCTCAGATTGAAGAATATGAAGAACAGTTATCTGGTCAGTCTTCTCAAATATCAACGCATAATAGATCTCAATTATCTCAGCTCATGAGTACCATGCTATTTCATCTTTTTAAAAACAAGCAAACATCTATCATTCGACACATGTTTGTTTTTTTACAAAGCACAACATTATTTGATGCTCAGGATATCACGAATATTCTGTTGAATAAAGATCATGAGGCTCTGTTTATCTTCTGTTTGGAGCAAGTAGATTTAAAGGAAGTCATTGATTTGATTTGTCGTAAAAAGATGAACCGAGATCAAGTCTTGTTATTGCTATTAACAGTAGAAAGCAGTGCCGATAATAAATCGAAAGATATGATCGCCTCTATGATGAATTTAATCTTTCAATTAGAAAAAGAACATCGTATATTATATGAATTTTTATGCACAGTCTCTATAGATTTTATCATACAAAATTTATTTTTTTCTTACCAGAAGATTGATATAACAAATCAAATGCCTCAACGTAGATTGTTGGGGCTAGAGCCTGCCTTCTATACTAAGTATCTTTTTCTAGATAGAGGAGATATCGTTACACACAACATATTTAAATTAATGAATCTTTTTTTAAGCCAAGAAGAATTCAAGGCTATCTTGTTAAAAAAAGAAGCATTGCATAATTCATTACTCAATAGATTATGTTCTATGTATGATAGCGAGAAAAAATTAACGGAAGACACTTTTTTTGTCATATTTGAATTAATGGAAAATCTATGCACAAAAGGTCCAGCATACAATAAAGCATACCATGAAGCATACGATGACATTTTATTAGAGATCATCAGTCATCAATTTGGATTAAAGATATTATGTTTTTCTAAAGAGAAAAGGATGCCCTCTACACTGATTTCCTGTATGAATAACAAATTAGATGCATCAGACTGTTATGACTTGATATGGAATAATAAAGATGAAATAAGCTGGTATAATCTATTATATAAACAGAGCCTTGATACTGAACCCGTGGCCATTATTAACATACTCAAAAAAATTGATGCAAATAAATGCTTGCGTTTATTAAAGTCAGAGGGAAAGACAAATAGTGTTTTTTTGTTTTATTTGTTGGGTCAAAATTCAAAACAAGATCTTGAAGTGGTACTGACTTTTATCAAAGAAAAATTTAATTCAAGTGAATGTTATGATCTTTTCAGAATCCGTGATCGTAATAATAAAGCTCTTTTAGAGAATATTGTGAGCATAGGTTGGATTTCAGAATTATATGATGTTTTTTTTGATTTTATGTCTCAAACATTTACGACGGAAGAATGTTTGAGCTTTTTTTTAGAAAACACACATGATAATTCAAAGCTATTTTATAGTTTTTTTAGAAGTTCAGCAGTGCCTGTAGTATGCTCGATGCTTAAATTTATAAACAAGAGCAACATCTCTTCTTTTTTAACTTTTAATCTACTTGCCGATCAAAACAATTCAGAGGAGTCTGTCATTCAAACTTTTGTCGCTGCAGTCATAAGAATGCAGCCGATAGATTATTATTATGAAAATATCATCTTAATGACAATATATTTTTTTAATATGATAGCTCAAAATTTAGAGACAAAGGAGTGTTTAAAGCTTTTGCTGTTGTCTAATCAATTTAAGACAACAGCCTTTCATCAGCTTTGTTCTTTTTCCCATATGGCTTTATTTGATAATGAGATAATGGAATCATCAGCGATGATGTATGGTTTTCCGGTTAGCATACAGCAACAAATATTCTGTATTATTTTTCAGTTTCTAGAAAAAAAATGTACTGCAGAAGAATGTTTTATGCTTTTATCAAATAAAAATAGCAATCATGATACGCCTTTTTACTTATTATGCAGTCAAAGCAATACATATATCACAGGCAGTATTTTGAAATTAATAGCAAACAAAAATATGTCTCAGGAGAATATTTTTGAATTATTAAATTATAAAAATAAGGATAATCATTTCGCTTTTCAAGCTATCTATCAAACAAAATTATTACAATCTAGCAATGAAAGCCAAGCATTATCAGGCAGTGAACTCGGAGTCACTTTAGAGAAGGCATTCTGCTGCGGCACATCGGAAAGCATAGACAATATAGATGAGCTTTTAAGCATAAACGATGATGCCATCGTTGATCCTCAAGTACAGACATTACCTGTGCCTGAAGAAACTGCAAGCTGGTCTTATTTAAAAGATAACTTCATGGTATTATTCAGTATGACAAGATAGATCAAGATATTTGAATTGATTGAAGAGATAGCGATGTTATTTTTTTCATAATATTGGATAACTGTCTGTTGATATCAAGGCAGGAGATCTAGATATAACATAGTGAAAAAATGGTCATGCATCAGTCAATATGTTGATTTGAATAAAACAGCGGGTCATGTTTTATTCAAGATAAAGCATGATGTATCAATTGAGAGGAGGCATTTAAAAAGAATGCCCTAAAGCCATTTGAAATATCTTTGTCTCATCATTGGGTTGTTTTTTAATTGTTTTTGCGAAGCTAACAGATATAGGGCCTATAAATGTAATCCAAGTGAGCGCAATGCCTGCGCTACAACGAATCCCTGGACTTATGTTGAGTGTTTGAAAGTTAACTTCGCTTTCAGTAGCATTATTCAAGAGATTTTTAGTTTTAATCACTTTTGACTCAGGTACAGTGCTGGACCAAACGTTGCCTACGTCTACAAATACTTGAGCTTGTAATGATCTTTCATATTTTGTTAAGAAAGGAATAGGAAAGACAACAGCAAGTGTCCCTTGTGTAGAAACATTTCCTCCTAGTCTAATATGATATCCCCTAAGACCATTTGCTTGTAGTCCCATGGCTTCAAAACCACGCATGGAGTGAATGCCGCCGAGTGTAAAGTGATCATAGAATGGAAATTCTTTTGAATTGAAAAAAGTATTAGCATAATTGAGATTTAGGCTGCATTTTAGTGAGAAATTGCTGGATAATTTTTTCAAATAACTCCCTTTATATATTAATTTATAGACATTGGCTGCGCTTTTAGAGGACAAATCAAGGCTAGCAATGATATTTTGCTGAAAACCAGATGTTGGGAGTACTGCATAGTTGAGTGCAAATTGACTCCAAGATAAAGTTGTTGAAAATGTCTGAAATTTAGAGGGGTATTTTTTAAAGAAATCAAGAATAAAAGGGATATTGCTAGTGGCATTTAGTATCTCAGTCTTAGATAAACCAAAAGCAAGAGATAATCGTGTAATATTGGAAAGCGGATAGCTAAATTGATTCATGAAACTCATGCGATTGACATGATATGTAGTTGGCGAGAATTTTTCATTTTTTTGGGTGTGATTATAAGAAAAGTTTAAGCCTTGACTGATTCCATTGGCCGTAAAGTAAGGTTCAAAATAATGAAAATTGATTGTTTTATGTTGTTTGCCACCTTGTATCTCACTTCCTATTGTTTTTCCAGTACCTAGAAAATTATTTTTATGTGCAGAGATTCCTAGCATCAGGCCTTGTGATGGTGCGTATCCTGCTTCCAGGTTTATTTTTCCTGATTGACTTTCTTGCATTTGATAATTTAAATCAACTTGATTATCAGTATTTGGAACAGGTGTTTTTGTTAGCCATACTTCTTTAAAAAACCCTAATTGATTAAGGCGAAGTGTTGATAAAGCAATATTTTTTGATTCTGCTATAGCACCTTCAAGTTGTCTCATTTCTCGTCTACACACTTCATCTCTTGTTTTATTGGTATCGGTATGGAAGTTGATATAGCGAACATAAAAGGCTTTATTTGAAATAACTTCTAGTGTAATGTCGACTGTATTAGATTGATGGTCGATATCAAAAGTAGGTTTAACAGAGGACAAGATGTAACCTATTTCTCCTAATTTATGGGTTATATTTAAAGAAGTCTGGGTAATATCTTGTTGAGAGAATAGTTGATCTTTTTTTATCGTGAGGAGTGAGTCTAAATTTTTTTCACGAACAAAGTCACCTATTAATTGTATATTCTTAACAATATATTGTTTATTTTCATTGATGTTAATTGTAATATACATGCTTTTTTTATCTGGACTAATGGCGACTTGGGTAGACAAAACTTCAAAGTTAATATAGCCATGGTTTAAATAATGTGCTTTCAAAGCTTCAGTCGAGTTTTGTAATTTAGAGCTGGAATATTCATGATTTTTGAGAAACAAAGAATTCCACTGTTTGGTTGTCAATGGCATTAATTTTAATAAGGTTTGTTTTTTAAAAGCTTGAGCCCCTACAATATTGATATTTTGAACAGTCGTTGGGTCGCCTTCTTTAATCACCAGATTAATTTTAATTTTATTTTTTGGTTCATGTGTGATTTTCGGTTCAATTTGTGCATTGTATCGACCTTGTGCATAGTATTGCATGGCCAGTGCTTTTTGGAGTTCATGTAAAGTATTTGGGCGAAATAGATCTCCGTCAGAGAGAGAGGCGTTAATCAGAATTTTTTTTAGTTGATCGCGAGATATACTGCGATTGCCTTCAAATTTTATTTTACTAATAGTAGGGTGTTCATATACTTTGAAAATAAGTGTATTCTTTTCTTCTGTGTCCTGTATATGCTGAACATTACTAAAATGATCCATAGAGAAAATGGCTTTGATCGCTTTTTCTATATCGAATTCATTGACAGATTCACCAATTTTGATGGGAATCTTATTATATACGGTATCAAATGATAATCGCTGTAATCCTTCTATTTTAATTTTTTTAACGATAAAAGCATTGACGTGCGTGATGTTTAAGGCGTATAAAAAAATAAAATAAATTAAAATGTGTGTTATATTTTTCATATGATAACAAAACTTAAAAAAATGATTTAAAATATATAATGGATTTAGTCAACTCAATTTGATGAAAAATCAATAACATATTAAAAATGAATAAAAAAATTGGCTTCCAATAAAGTGCATCAGATTACCAAATTCGATTAAGATCATTGTAAATTGATAAAATCATAACACATAAAATACAGACTAGCCCAATTCTTAAGCAAAAAATTTGCACTTTTTCTGAAATAGGGCGTCCTCTAATTAACTCAAGAGCGTAGTATAGCAGATGTCCTCCGTCGAGTGTTGGGATGGGTAATAAATTAATAACACCTAAACTAATGCTTAATAATGCAAGAAAATATAAAAAGCTTTTTAATCCATTATTCAAAGAGTTACTTGCAATTTGTGCAATAGCAATGGGGCCGCTTAGATTATCTAAAGAGAGTAATCCACCTATCATTTTGAAAATAGTATTGGTTGTTAGACAGGTTAACTCCCAAGTATCTGTGATGGCTTTTTTGAGTGCTATGAATGGATTTCTAGATAAGACCGTGAGATGGGTATCAGGCCAGGATACAGGTTGTGCTTCTGCTCCTATGAATCCTACTGTTTCTTGATTGTCTAGTGTGTTTTCAGCAATGATAAGCTGCAATTCATCAGGTTGATTATTTCTTATGATTTTGAGTTTTATGAGCTTATTAGGATGTTTAGATATCATTTCAGCCATATTGATCCAGTTGTTGACTGGGACTTCATTGAAATGTGTAATACGATCTCCTGCTTGTAATCCAGATTTTTCTGCGGGGTATCCAGTCAGCACTCTGCCAATCACTGCAGCAGGTTTAGGAGCCCAAATATTAACCCCTAATACTTCTAGAAGAGAGATCTGAGTTATATCGCTAGGCCAGTTTTGAATGGTAACAGTATATTGTTTTTCAGTTTGTGTTGCTTGTGTGACAATATGAAAAGGTGTTGTTTGACCGACTTGATGAGCTAAAGCAATTTGGACATCTTGCCATGATGTTGTTTTTTTTTCATGAATAGAGAGAATTTTCTCATTAGATTGCATCCCGGCGTTCTTTGCAGGAGAATGATCGATAATGTCGCCTGTAATTGGAGAAAGAACAGTAAAGCCTAGTAAATACATCAACCACAATGCAAAGATAGCTAATATAAAATTTGCTAAAGGCCCAGCTAAAACAATGGTGGTTCGAGCCCACAGTGATTTTCTATTAAAAGTAAAAGGTAAATTGTCTTGAGAAACAGGTGCTTCTCTCTCATCTAGCATTTTAATATACCCTCCCAAAGGGATGAGAGAAATAGCATATTCTGTTTGATGTCGATCATGCCAATGCCATAATATTTTCCCAAAACCTAAGCTAAAACGAAGTACTTTTACGCCTTGTTTTCGAGCCATCCAAAAATGACCAAATTCATGAATCGTGACTAAAATGCTTAACGTTATAATAAAAGAGAATATATTATGTAGAATATCCATATGATTTTTTAACTCTGATAGATGTCAATTAATAGAGTATCATATTTTAAAAAATAATAAATATAGGTATTTAATTTTTTGGTTTTTTAGCTTTCAGGACAGCTCTTAAAGGCGCGTGGTACCCTTCAATTGTTTGTGTTGCATCTTCAGGGTTAAGGTAGTTAGCTAAGGAGTGAAAGGTCATCCAATCGGTACTTCGTTGTTCTTCACAAGATGTGGCTGTAATATCAATGATTTGAATAGATTCAAAGCCAACTCGTGTTAACCAAATGATCAAGTGAGCAATTGAAGGAATAAACCAAACATTACGCATAGCGGCATACCTAGCATGCGGCATGAGTACTGTATTTTTATCTCCTTCAATAATTAATGTTTCCAAAATCAATTGTCCTTTTGGTTTGATGATAGAGAACATTTGTTCTAAGTGTGTTATAGGTGATCTTTGGTGGTATAATACTCCCATAGAAAGGGCTGTTTCACAGATTGCCTGATGATAGGGTAAGTCATCTAATTTCATCGGTAAAAAATCAATCGGTAAAGCATCCCCTGCATATTTTTTAAATGCTGTAAATTGTGACAAAAACAAGATAGACGGGTCAACGCCTATTACACGTTTAGCGCTATCGCCTAGTAATCGCCAAGCATGATAACCAGACCCGCAGCCAATGTCAACGACAGTACGGTAACTTAAATCGTCTAGATGTGAAGCAATGCGATTCCATTTCAAATTAGAACGCCATTCTGAGTCAATCATGGTTTCAAAAAATGAAAAAGGGCCTTTCCTCCAAGGTTTGAGTGCCATTAAATTTGTATTTAATTGTTTTTTTTGCACAGCAAATAAAGTTTGTTTTGTTGTGACTGCTGGTGCGTCTGTATTTAAGGTAACTTTATCAACTGAAATCAAAGGTAAATTCCTGATTGCTTGACACCAATATTCCATATCTCCCGGTGGATTAAGAGAGAGTCGTTGATAAAGATGATGCTCGATAACTTGCTGATGATTTGACCAATCAGATGTTTGAAGCCATTCAAAAAAAGCGGTGAAACAGAAAGGTAAGACGGTCATTTAATAGCAAGCATAGAGATAAAGTTAAAATGTTGAAAAAAGACAGTAATTGTTTTAAAGCCTATTTTTTTTAAGCGTTCTGTATGCGTATTGAGTGTTTCAGGAATTAATTGATTAGCAATGGCTTCTCTTTTTTGCGATATTTCTAGATCAGAATAATGATTCTGTTGCTTATAAGCTTGATGCAATGAATCTAATATAGCTTGTTTTTCATATGAAAATTGCAGTTTTTCTGAGATAATCAAAGCACTTCCTGGGATTAAAGCTTGGTATATTTTTTCTAATAAGGCTGTTCTTTGTGTTATTGGAATAAATTGTAATGTAAAATTGAGTACAATCATAGAAGCGAGTGTTAAGGGGGTTTGGCAAATATTGGCTTGTATAAAGGTAATAGGTGGCTTTTGTTGCATAGGGATCGCTTGACAACGTTGAATCATAGCGATGGACTTATCAAGTCCTATAATATGACAATTAACATTGATAATGCCAGACTGTATTGCTAAAGTGGCTTTTCCAAGTGAGCAGCCTAAATCATATACATTGGTATTTGGTTTGACGTATTTTTGTGCTATTAAGGTTAAACAGTTGAGTAATGCTTCATATCCAGGAACTGAGCGAGTGATCATATTATCAAACACCTGAGCAACCAGTTCGTCAAATTGAAAGTCTGGAATAATATCTAGTTTTTTAGCGTATAAGGTGTCAATAGCATCATTCATGTTAATTAGATAAAAAAGGCATTAAGGGAAACAGCGCCCAAAACATAGGAGCAGCCGCGCTTAAGCTATCAATACGATCTAATACACCCCCATGACCTGGTATTAAAGTGCCACTATCTTTAATACCTTTTGCACGTTTAAACATACTTTCAATTAAGTCGCCTAAAATAGCAAAAACACTGATTAGGCTGCTATAAATGATTAAAAGAATCATATGCCAGTACGTGTAATGATAAAACAAGCTAATGAGTATGCTATAGAGTATGACTAAAATTAAAGAACCGAAAACACCTTCCCATGTTTTTTTAGGGCTAATGTTAGGTGCTAACTTTCGTTTTCCAAGCAAGTTTCCAAAAACAAATCCACCGATATCGGTTAAAGCGACAACTCCTAAAAAATAGAGGAGTAGTAATTGGTGGTGTAGTTGTTGTTCTATGTAAAAAATCGCTGTCCCTGCTGGAATTAAGACAAACCAGCCCATTATCAGTTGAATGATTGATTTTTTCCAAACGACTAAACAAGCAGGGTAGCTTGCTAATAAAATGGCGGCAAAACCCCACCAAGCAAGCCCTGCACCTAGAAAAACAGATTGATGATTTGAGAGACAACTGAATAATAAAATGATAGCCGTGATGAAGGTATACAGTAAGCGTGTGATATGAGTTTGGCAGCCTGATAAATAAGCCCATTCAAAAGAGCCAGCTAAAATAAAGCAGACTGTTAAAATGGAAAAGGAAGGTTTGGGTAATCCAAATAAAGTGCTCAAGATAATTAGGAGTAAAATGCCTGCAGTTTGGAGTCTGGTTTTTAGCATAATATATTATTTATGAGTACCTTATGATTTATATTTTATTCTATTCAGTAGCCTTAAAATTTTTTTTATATAGGCGATGGATAGAGCCATTCGTCATAAAACAAAACAAGCTTTCTTGGTTATTCTAACAGATTATGGATCATCTGACAAACACCCTCGAATGAGAGAGTCAATATAGGTATGTCTTTACTGATTTCATGTTAGCTGAGTATCCATTAAGAAGTTCTTGGCAATTTTGCAGGTTGATCATGAAAAATATCCCGAGACCTTTGCAATAAGACAACAAAGACTCCTGATATGATCTTTTTTATTGAAATAGTTTAAAAAATGAATAATTTATGTATTTTTTGAATAAAAAAACACATAAATTATTCATTGAGCTGCTTATTGCAAAGGTCTCAATACATATTTAGTCGGCTTTTAAAAACTAATAAATACAATATAGATCAATAATATACACATGATATTATGGTATAATATTT
>JAAOIJ010000074.1 GCA_015163815.1 Endozoicomonadaceae bacterium | reverse complement strand
GTTTAAATGAGCATACCAATGGATTATCTCGTCAATATCTGCCAAAGAAAACAGAGTTTATAGGCATAGAAAATGATGAGATTTTAGCGATTCAAAAAGCACTCAATAATAGACCTAGAACAGTGTTAAACTATCGAACACCTAATGAAGTTATGCGAGGAATAGAAAAACCTTTAGGTGTTGCACTTCATGGTTGAATGGGTCGAATAAAAACAAACGATTCAAATCAATCAAACTTGTGTAGATTGGTGTTATCAAACTCATATACAAACTGCAACTCTATCATTGACTATTTTTACAAATGGCTATAATTCATTTGATTCAAAAAAGACCAACGATCGATCAATGGCTCTATATATTCTGGGTACTGCTTGTCGATAATATCTGCTGCTTGAACGATGTCAGGTAATACGACTTGATCTCTTGATAAATTAGCGATTTTAAAAGGTTGATTGCCTGTTTGTTGGATGCCATTCACATCTCCTCCTCCTCGTAATGTTAAATCTTTTTCAGCAATTAAAAAACCATCTTTAAACTGCTTCATTGCTTTTAATTTTTCAATACCGATGTGAGATATTGATTCTTGATAAAGCAAAATACAATAGCTAGACAACGATCCACGACCAACTCGACCTCGCAATTGATGTAATTGCGCTAATCCTAAACGATCTGCATTTTCAATAATAATAATACTTGCATTAGGCACATCAATACCAACCTCAATGACAGTTGTAGCCACTAAAATATGTATTTCACCTGCTTTAAATCGAGACATTGTCTTGTGTTTTTCTGATGAATCTAACCGGCCATGCAGTAATCCAATCTGTAAATTGGGAAAATGTTCACTTAATTTTTGTTTTGTTAATTCAGCAGCTTGAACAAAATGCAATGGATCCTCTGTATCAATCCATGAACAAATCCAATACACTTGCTGACCACTTAAACAAATCTTTTGTACACGAGATAAAAGATCTTGTCGATGCTTGTCTGGCATCACAGAAGTCATAATCGGAATTCGACCATCAGGTAACTCATCAATTGTTGACAGATCAATATGCGAATACAAGCTCATAGCCAATGTTCTAGGGATAGGCGTTGCTGTCATCAGGAGTTGATGGCAGCCTTTTTTAGCTTTTTCTAATAATAATCGACGCTGATTAACGCCAAATCGATGTTGTTCATCAATAATAATTAACCCTAAATCATCATATTTCACAGTGGCTTGAAAAAGAGCATGCGTTCCAATAATGAGTTGTGTTTTTCCTGATTGGATATTAGCTAAACACGCTTGCTTATTTGCAGTTGATAATTTACCAGTCAACAAGTTAATTGAGATAGGTAATGCTTGAAACCAAGCTTTACAATTCATGTAATGCTGCTCTGCTAATAATTCAGTAGGGGCTAATAAAGCAGCTTGGTATCCATTTTCAATACATTGTAAAGCTGCTAAAACTGCAACAATTGTTTTCCCTGAACCAACATCTCCTTGCAATAATCGAAGCATCGCTGTTGAGCGCAATAAATCTTGATGAATTTCTTGAACAACACGCATTTGCGCATTAGTTAATTGAAAAGATAACGTCGAGATAAATTCAATCTGCCATGTGTTGTGAAGTAAAGCAGGCGCTCTTTTGCTTTTATATTCTTTTTTTAGTTGATTTAAATGTAACTGGTAAGCCAGTAATTCATCAAAAATTAAACGATATTTAGCTGGATGCTGCGCAGTTAATGGTACGATAGCAGTAGCTGGCGGGTTATGAAGATAATGAAATGCTTTTGTAATAGGCCATAAATTAAATTGTTTCTGTATTTCGATTGGCAAATTCAATGTTTGTTCCATTTCTTGATCACATAAAGCTAAAGCAAGTGCACACCATTTTCTCAGCTTATGTTGCGTTAACCCTGTTGTACTTGAGTAGACTGGCGTAAAACATTGTTGTGGCTTTAAAACTTGTTTATCTTGATGAATGTTATATTCGGGATGATAAATAATGAAACCTTGATGATCTAATTTAGGGATACCATAACAACGCACATAGAATCCAAGAGAAAATTGTTTTTTTTGCGCAGCATAACTATGAAAAAAATGAAGACGAATTTGATCCGTTCTATCTGCAATCAGACAGGTTAGCCTCGGTTTTCGTGTTTGAGTCATATGACATTCGATTATTTTTCCTATGATTAAGGCAGGTTGATCCAATATTAATTCAGAAATAGATGCAATTTTAGTTTGATCTTGATATTCTATGGGTAAATGAGTTAACAAATCAAACATTGAGACAATGTCTAATTTCTTTAATGTCTCTTCTGCAGATCGTCCAATACCCGTTAATTGATTCACGGGTTGTGTATAAAAAAAATCACACATGATACATAAATCCAACCTATCACGCTATTTATGTTAAAGTATAAAATAGATTAAACTAGAGAATAAAACAAGTAGGCTAACCCATCATGAAAATATTCCTTTCGAATAGACAATGCATGCAAAGAGACTTGCCTGGCCTATACTATACACGCTATACGCTTAATATCTTATCCCATTTTGATAATTAAAAAATGAGGCTTTTAAAAACTCATGGAAAATTTTTTTCAACAAATTACATCAGAATTACAGATTAAAATTGATCAAGTAAAGGCAACAGTCGTTCTGTTAGATGGCGGTGCAACAGTTCCTTTTATTGCGCGCTATCGAAAAGAAGCAACGCATTCTTTGAATGACACGCAATTAAGAATTATAGAAGAACGCTTATATTATTTTAGGGAACTAGATGCACGTAAAGAAAGTATTTTAAAAACAATCAAATCACAAGACAAATTAACTTCTGTCTTAAAATTAGCCATTCAATCAGCAGAAACAAAAACAAAATTAGAAGATCTTTATTTACCTTATAAACCGAAAAAACAAACCAAAGGGCAATTGGCAATTCAAGCCAATATTGAACCTTTGGCTGATTTATTGTGGTCTAACCCAACATTAGATCCTGAAACAGAAGCAAAAAATTATATCAATCCAGAAAAAGAATATCCAGATTGTCAAGCTGTACTCAAAGGGGCCAAATTTATTTTAATCGAGCGGTTTAGTCAAGCTACAGAATTAATAGGAAAAATTCGTGAATTTTTAACTCATCATGCGGTGATTACTAGCTGCGCTGTTGAAAAAAATAAAGCAGGTAAAGGTAAAAAATATGATAATTATTTTGCATTTCATGAAAAAATAAAAATGATTCCATCCCATCGCATTTTAGCTTTACTGCGAGGCAGGAAAGAAAATGCTTTAACATTATCAATCACACTACCTAATTTACAACCTGATACAACTCATCCTTGTCAAGAGATGATTGCTGATTTTTGGCAGTGGACAAATCAAAATCGCTCTGCAGATGCTTGGCTAGAAGACGTACTGCAATGGACATGGAGCATCAAAATATCTCCGCACATGGAAACAGATTTGATCTCTCAGCTGAGAATACGTGCTGAACAAGAAGCTATTCATGTCTTTTCAAATAACTTAAAAGATCTGTTGCTGACAGCGCCGGCAGGAACACGTGTTACGATGGGACTTGATCCTGGACTCAGGACTGGTGTAAAAGTAGCTGTTGTCAATCAAACAGGACAACTATTAAATTATGATACGATTTATCCACATGTTCCGCATAATAGAAAAAGTGAAGCGCAAGGCCAAATTATCAAATTAATACTCAAACATCAAGTTGAACTCATTGCTATTGGTAATGGCACCGCCTCTCGAGAAACTGAACGGTTTATTGCTGAATTAGCCTCTCAATTTCCACACTTGACATTTAATTTTGTCATAGTCAGTGAAGCTGGAGCTTCCATTTATTCAGCCTCTCAATTAGCAGCTGAAGAATTTCCTGATCTAGATGTTGTCTTTCGAGGTGCTGCTTCTATTGCAAGACGTTTACAAGATCCTTTAGCGGAATTAGTTAAAATTGAACCTAAATCGATCGGTGTTGGCCAATATCAACACGATGTCAATCAAGTACAACTATCACGATCTTTAAATGCAACGGTAGAAGATTGTGTCAATGCCGTTGGAGTAGATTTAAACACAGCATCACCTGCTTTATTAAATCGTATTGCCGGCCTCAGTAATACACTTGCGCATAATATTGTGCAATGGCGTAATGAACATGGTGTTTTTTTAAATCGTCAACAACTCATGTCAGTTCCGCAAATGGGACAAAAATCCTTTGAGCAATCAGCTGGTTTTTTACGTATTCAAAATGCAAAAAACCCACTAGACACCTCCGCTGTTCATCCAGAAGCTTATTCAATTGTCGAAAAAATGGCAGCGCACTGCAAGAAATCTATCGAAGATATTATCGGTGAAAAAACGATACTCGATAGTTTATCTGCAGATCTTTTTATCAATGACACATTTGGACTACCAACAATTATTGATATTTTATCTGAACTCAAAAAACCTGGGCGCGACCCAAGACCTGAATTTAAAGCCATTACTTTCACAGAAGGGATAGAAACCATAGCAGATTTAAAATTAGATATGATTTTAGACGGCGTCATCTCTAATGTCACCAATTTTGGTGCCTTTGTGAACATCGGTGTACACCAAGATGGGTTAATTCATATTTCCTCACTCGCTCAACGATTTGTAAAAAATCCTCGAGATATTGTCAAAACAGGTGAGATTGTAACCGTGAAAGTCATTAGTATAGACTGTGAACAAAAACGAATTGGCTTAAGTATGAAATTAGATAATAAACATGCCATTGAACCTAAACCATTGAAAAAAAAATATACACCTGCTCATACAACGCAACAGAAAAAAACACCCATTAAAAAAGAAAAAAAACAAGGTACTTTTGCAGAGTTATTTGAAAATGCTAAAAAATTGAGACGATAAATTAAGGCTGTATTGACACAGAGATATGATATTGACACATTTTGAAATACCACTTTTAGACTCAAAATATCAAGAGCTCCTTTTACAAACAATCCCTCAATTTAAAAGAGGTATTGAAAAAGAAAGCCTAAGAATCAATCAATCAGGAGCCTTGTCTCAAACACCTCATCCTCACATGCTAGGTTCTAAATTAACACATCCATACATTACGACAGATTATGCAGAAGCTTTAATTGAACTGGTCACACCTACCAGTCACTGTTTACCTTCATTATTAAACTATTTAACTGCATTACAAACATTCGTACTCATGAATCTTTCCGATGAATATCTTTGGCCTAATAGTATGCCTTGCGCATTGCCTGATCAAAAAAAAATTGCGATTGCAAATTACGGTACATCACATCGAGGTCGCATGAAATCTATTTATCGCAACGGATTAATGCATCGATATGGTTCCTCTATGCAAATGATTGCAGGCATTCATTACAATTTATCTTTTCCAAAACCGCTACTGGATGCTTTAAATGAATCAGACCCTTACTTCCGTTTGATTCGTAACTTCAAACGATATGCTTGGTTAATCAGCTACCTGTTTGGCGCGTCTCCTGCTATTGATCATACTTATGCAGATTCATTATCTTTTCCAAATCCATTGCTGAAATTAAACGATAACACACTGTATCTCCCTTCGAGTACATCATTACGATTAAGTGATATTGGTTATACTAGCCCTATACAAAAAAAGCTTCATATTAATTATAATGGACTCGATAGTTATATTCAGTCATTAAATAAAGCCTTGAACACAGTACATCCACAGTACAATCATATTCATTATAAAACAGAACCTTACGAACAATTAAATAATCATATTTTACAAATTAGCAATGAATACTATTCAAATATCCGCCCTAAATGTGTTGCACCAGAGCATACGCCTTTTTTACAGGCTTTATCTCAACAAGGCACTGAATATGTTGAAATTCGATCCATTGATCTCAATCCTTTTGAACCTATAGGCATCAATCTAGATACCTTTTATTTTTTAGATATTTTATTAACTTTTTGCTTGTTAAGTAAAAGCCCTTTATTAACCTCTGATATTATCTATCAAATAGAGCGAAATCATGCCACTGTTATTTATTCTGGTCGAAATAAAAACGTTCAACTAATCCATTTAGACAGTAACAAAACCATATCATTAGCATCCTATGGCGAACTCTTACTTGCACAAATGCAACCGATTGCCGATTTATTTGATCAAGCTCACCAAACAACACAGTATGGCAATACTATTAATACACAGTATAATAAAATAAAAAATACAGAACTCACCCCTGCTTCGCAAGTCTTACAATTACTGACACAACATGATAACTCTTGGTTAAACGCCATGACACATCTTGCTAAAACGCATAAAGAGGCCTTACTGCTCAAAAAATTAAACAAGCATCAACAAATAGAATTTGAAAAAATGGCCCATCAATCACGATTAAAACAAATTGAGATTGAAGAAAATCAAACAGGCACTTTTAAAGATTATCGTCATCAGTTACTCAAACCGCTTTGAAGATATCAAAATTTAAGTGTACAGAGACTGTAAAAAATATTATAGTATCCTATCTTGATGGCATAAATATATTTTCTATTGGATACCTCCATGGATCAACTCCTTCTATTTATTATGAATCACCCTTTTTTAATTGGGGCATTTGTCATATTACTCATTTTATTAGTTTGGACCGAAAAACGTAAAAGTGGCCGAGCTATTACTAATCAAGAATTAGTACAATTACTGAACAAAAATAACGCATTAATTGTCGACTTGCGTGATGAGAAAATATTTTCGGAAGGGCATATTACACATGCTATTAATCTACCTTATACAAAATTAAACGAACGCATGGCTCAATTAGAAAAACATAAATCAAAAACGATTATATTAGTCTGTAATTACGGGCATCATTCCGGATCCTCGATACCTATTTTAGCTAAACAAGGATTTGATTCATTGGTCAGACTACAAGGTGGGATTCAAGGATGGATAACTGAACGGTTACCATTAATAAAAGGTTAATTTCATTATTGTTATGCAAACACAACATATTAAAATATATACAACCACAACTTGCCAATTTTGTATTCGAGCAAAAGCGCTATTGGACTCTAAAAAATGCTCATATGAAGAAATTTTAATAGATAATAATCCAGAATTAAAAAAACAAATGACAGCTTTATCTGGTCGCACGTCAGTACCTCAAATTTGGATTAATAATCAACATATTGGCGGCTGTGATGAATTATATGAATTAGATGAGACAGACCAACTAGATCCTTTATTAAAATCCCAGTAAAAGAAAAATTAAAAAATAGCTTCTTGAATATCTACAAGAACATGAGATACTATTGATAAATAAGCATACTCGCAATCTTTATCCATCAATGAAGCTAACAGTGATTGGAAAGATCACTTGACAGAATATAAGCTCATTATCATAAAGACTGTTTATTCATTAACACATAAGAAATACGGCCAATAAAAGGTGTTTTCCCATGAATGAATCAAAATCAGCTGATCAAGACAAACAACCACAATTTGCAATTCAACGCGTCTATGTTAAAGACCTTTCATTTGAATCGCCTAAAGTACCTCAGATTTTCAAAACAGAATGGAACCCTGAAGTAAAATTAGATTTGAGTGCGGCACACACTGAATTAAAAGATGAAGAAGGCCTGTATGAAGTAGTATTATCCATTACTGTCACAGTGACATCTAAAAAAACAACAGCTTTTATTGCAGAAATAAAGCAAGCAGGGATCTTTACTATTAAAAATATCCCAGTTGAACATATGCAACAAACATTATCTGCGTTTTGTCCTAATATTTTATTTCCTTATGCAAGAGAAACAATTGATAATATGATTATTCGAGGTAGCTTTCCTCCGATCATGTTAGCACCTGTTAATTTTGATGCCTTACTAGAGCAGGCTAAAAAAGAAAATAAAAACAATAAGAAAAACGATACAGGAAATCAAACCAGAATTACAGTCTAGTTTTTAAAATAATACTTAAGTAACAGATTAGTCAAATCATAACTGTTACTTAATACGCGTCTACTTGCATCACATCATCGCAATATTATCATCTCTCTGAACCTCATATACGCAATGAATACGTTTTAATCTGGCTAGGAAAAATTATTCATGTCAACAAAACCCACAGCTTTAATTATCTTAGATGGATGGGGGCATCGAAATGCTCAAGAACATAATGCCATCAAATTAGCAAATACGCCTACCTTTGATCAATTATGGGATCAGCATCCACATACTTTATTACATGCGTCTAGTGAGGAAGTTGGTTTGCCTGAAGGACAAATGGGAAATAGTGAAGTAGGGCATATGAGTATTGGCTCAGGTCGGATTATTCATCAAGAATTAACGCAAATTAATAACGATATCAAAAAAAATAAATTTCATCTCAACCCTATTTTAAATGATACCATTGATCAGGCTATCCAGCATAATCGAGCTATTCATCTCATCGGATTATTATCTCCTGGTGGCATTCATGCGCATGAAATGCATTTTCAAGCTCTTATTGAAATGGCAGCTGTTCGTGGTGCAAAAAAAATATATATTCATGCTTTCTTAGATGGTAGAGATACTCCACCACAAAGTGCTTTATCTTCAATTCAACGAATAGATGATCAATTACATGCATTAAAAGTAGGTCATATTGCTAGCATTATTGGTCGTTATTATGCCATGGATCGCGATACACGATGGGATCGTACTCATTGCGCCTATCACTTAATCCGAACAGGAACTGCTTTGTTCACCGCACCAGATGCCGCAACAGGTTTACAGTTAGCTTATGAACGCAATGAAACAGATGAATTTGTACAAGCAACACGGATTCAATCGGAGCATCACTCACCTCAGATAATTGAAGCAGAAGATGCTGTGTTTTTTATGAATTTTAGATCAGATCGAGCAAGGCAGTTAACAGAAGCATTGACTGATCCTACCTTTAATTCCTTTGAGAGATCAACACAGGATACCCTAAAAAACATGGTGACTTTAACACCTTATGCTGACTATTTAACCCATGTAAAATGGGTTTATCCTGCTAAAAAAATATTAAATTCTTTAGGTGAAATGATTGCCAATACAGGACAAAAACAATTTCGAATTGCAGAAACAGAAAAATATGCACATGTCACTTTTTTCTTCAATGGAGGACAAGAAACGCCTTTTTTAAATGAAACACGTTGTTTAGTGCAATCTCCTCAAGTCGATACGTATGATTTAACACCAGACATGAGTGCGGTTGAAGTAACTCAAAAATTAGTTAAAGCAATTCATGAAAAGAAATATGCATTGCTCGTGTGCAATTATGCCAATGCAGATATGGTGGGTCATACTGGAAATCTTGAAGCAACTATTCAAGCCATTGAAAGATTAGACACTTCATTAAAAGAAATACTCATTGCTTTGCAAGAAACACAAGGGCAATGCCTCATTACGGCTGATCATGGTAATGCTGAAATCATGCAAGATATTGAAACAGGTAATCCTCATACTGCACATTCCTGTGCATCAGTTCCTTGCATTTATTTTGGTTCACAGCCTATTACATTTAAAAAAGAAGGTAAACTCTGTGATATTGCCCCTACATTACTAACACTCATGCAAATACCTATCCCAAAAGAGATGACAGGTCAATCATTGTTGTCCTCATGATAACATCTCATAACTCTCCAGAGATAACACAAATCAAAAAATCATAATATCAACAACAAGATAATTGATATTACACATGCGATAGACTTGCTTTTAGCAGGATACCATGCCTCTAAAAAATAGAATATTCCTATAATAAATTGGAATACTGCATTGCATAGATTTGAATTTTAAATATATTATTAATAAAACTCAATATGATATAAAATTTATAATCATTTCAAAGATTGATTAAACGATATTGAACTTTTAAAGTATTTTATACTCTAAGCTTGGAGCGTGTCCTCATTTTTTTGAACTCTCAAGAACAAACAAATCAAAATTGTATTTTTATAGATAACACTTATGTTTGAATTCATCAGCATGCAAATAGTGCTAGAAAAAAGAACAATAGGGAAATCTAAATGTAGCAATACAATCAAAATTCATAGGCTAGTTGATGGAAATAGACGCTATGATTCAAAAACGTTCTAACACTAAAAAACATGCTATGCATTTTAAAAAAAATATTTATAAATCAAAGCATTTTAAATGCGATGATTTATATTGCGTGTGGGAATTCAAAATGAGGACATGCCTTAGAAGCTGAAATATGCATTGACACACTTACGTCGACAAACTCTCATCTTACTTTAAAACCCAATTCATACCCTAAGGCAAGAGTATGCTCAATCGTTTTTGTCTTCAAATACGCATTTGTTTAAGACAACTTAGTATATTTTTTCCATTCTAAGCATCCAATCCATCCAGTGATTAAAAAAACAAATACTAACCATTCTGCCATGGATAACATTAAAAAACGCCATGGCACAATACTACATGAAGGGCCGCCTAATATAAGTGCTTTCAATAAATCAAACCAAGGTAATATTTGAAATAAATACTCAAAACCAGGCAAACAACTAGTCTCTGAAGCATCAGGATAAGCTTCTAAATAAATGTGGCGCGCAGCTAATCCTAATCCTATTAAGCTTAATAAAGTGATCCATATTCCAGCAATACATTTGGCATGCCTCAATTTTGGTTTTTTATATAAAAAAAATAAAGCACTGACACCTAGCAATCCAATCAAAAAGCGCTGTGTAATACAAATTAAACAAGGCGGTAAGTCATACAAATATTGAATAAAAAAAGCGACAGATAGTAAAGTAAAAGACAATAAAAATAAAAATAAATATCTAATAAAAGATTGATCCATAAATAAACACGATCCTAGTTATAAAAAATAAAAACGTCACTGTAATCATATATTAACTATATTATAACGCAAATATATTCAATTTAAAAAAATAATTGTCTTATTGACAATAATACTATACGATCATTTGAAATAATAAATGGATTTAGATATGCCTTCTCAAGTGTGAAGTGCAACAGTAAAGCATTTTTTATAGCCAAAAAAAAAGAAGTCAAATGCTAATCATTCGTATCACTTCTTTTGATCAACAAAAGAAGGAGAATCACATGGCTTATCAACACGTGACTGCAGAAGAAAGATCTCAAATTGATATCTTATTGTCAAAGCATTATTCTATTCATGCTATAGGAATCGAATTGAACAGATCTCCTTCTACGATTTCAAGAGAGATTCTACGTCATACTAAAGGGAGACAATATGATGATCAACAAGCTCATCAATTAGCAAAAGAAAAGCGATTAAAAGCAAGCAGAAAACCTTATAAAATGCTTCCTAGTCTGATGAAATATATTGATATTTTAATCAAAAAAAATGGAGTCCTGATCAAATTTCAGGGCGATTGAGATTAAAAAAAAGTTGAGACTCGCAAAGAAAATAAAGTAAAAGGCCGTATTATCCAGTGTTTAAAAAAGATACCACTTAAATATAAACAAACGATTACTTTTGATAATAGCAAAGCATGTTATCATGCATGAATGTATTATCTAAAACATTGAAAATAATATATTATTTTTCATAAACCTTATGCTTCTTAGGAAAGAAGTTGAAATGAGTATACCAATGGATTATTTCGTCAATATCTGCCAAAGAAAACAAAGTTTATAGACATAGAAGATAATGAGATTTTAGCGATTCAAAAAGCACTCAATAATAGACCTAGAAAAGTGTTAAATAATTGAACATCTCACGAAGTGATGCGAGAAATAGAAAAACCTGTAAGTATTGCATGTCATGGTTGGCATGAGCCAAATATAAAAATAAGTAGCTAAAATAATCGATATGTTCTCTTAGACTACTTATTCATATTTTGTATAAGATTGACTAAAAGAAATTCATACGAGGTGTTTGAAATCCAATAATATCCCAGGCTCGCAATTCTAATGGACCAGAATGATACAAAACTCTTACCTCTTTATAAATACTGAAAAGCTGAGAAGCATTCGTCTCTTCTGAAGAGGTGCTTAAATCTACAGATTCTTCATCTACAGATTCTTCATCTACAGCAGGCATTTCTGTCGATAGAGGCAGAGAATAGATTGCTAACCTATCTGAAGAAGGCGATCTTTCCTGTAAAATATCAAATGACATTAAAGAATATCTTGTAATAAATGGATTTGCTGTTGCTGGCAATGCTTCATCATTTTGGATCAACCTTTGATATCTATTAAAAATAATCTCATTCCCATTACGCACGTTAGTAAAAAAAGTTAAAATACTGGCTTGTTTTTCAGATTCAATCATCGTATCAATATTCGCAAAAAAATCTGCATTGAGTATCTTTAACATATTATTATTTAACCAAGGCTGTGCTCTGAATATTTTCACTGCTGTAAACGTATTCGCTTGAACTAACCCTATCATGAGCAAACTACTCATAACATACATGATGAGGCTTGCAGAAAAAAATGATACCATTTTATTCATAATTGCTCCTAAATGATCTATATTTTATAATTAATAATAGGAATTTTGCTGTCTTATATCTTTATATTAGATGATTTTATGTGTTTTTCTAGTATTTTATAAAAAGAAATCTTTGCAATAAAATACTTAAGACACCTAACATGTGATTTTTTATTGCCTTTGCAAGTGTGAATTGCAACAGTAAGGCATTTTCTATAGCCAACAAAAAGCAGTCAAATGCTAATAATTCGTGTAACTTCTTTTTACCAACAAAAGAAGGAGAATTACATGGCTTATCAACACTTGACTGCAGAAGAAAGATCTCCTTCTACGATTTCAAGAGAGATTCTACGTAATACTAAAGGGAGACAATATGATGATCAACAAGCTCATCAATTAGCAAAAGAAAAGCGATTAAAAGCAAGCAGAAAACCTTATAAAATACTTCCTAGTCTGATGAAATATATTGATATTT
>JAAOIJ010000073.1 GCA_015163815.1 Endozoicomonadaceae bacterium | reverse complement strand
AACAACCAATAACTGGGAAATGTGATATCACAAGTTAACATATAGTTAATTGAATTATATAATATAATATTTATTATTTTTTCATAGTCGATTGTTTATTATGGATTTCAGATTGATTGTATAGTCCCTCTATCTATATTTGTTTGATTATCAATGCACTTATTTTTCATTTCTATTGTCTATATAAAAGTATGACTAAAGATTCTGTAATTTGATGCTTTGAAAAAGCAAGGAGATAAGTATGCCAAAATTAAAAAAGATCGATTGTCGAGGTACAGTTAGCCGTAGGCATCCGTATCATCTTCATGATTCAAAATCAAAAGACAAGCGAACTGTTGATATGCGTGATCAAGCTAGAAGTAGAGATATGACATATAAAACAGCGTATCTTTCTGATTTTTCAAGAAGTGATCGTAAGCATCGACGATCAGAAGGAGCTGAAAAAATCAGTCGATATCAAAATGTGAAACGAATACATTATTCAGATAGTCGATCTAAAGATATAGATAAAAGTGAGGTTAAAAAAATTCTAAACGATATAATAGCTTCTTCTTGCAATTTAAATGATTTAGAGAGAAATATCAGTCAACATAAAACGCTCATTAATCGATTGTTTGATGATAAAATACAAGGCTATAATGGCTTACCTAAAGCGAGTCAATTAGTTTCTTTATTGATTCCTTTGTTTCAATATATTGAACACAAATCATTCAAGCATAGATCAAAAGATCAGCAAAAAACAAAAGATTATCGAGCAATTCAAGAACTTTATCAAACAATTTATCAACTTGTATTATCTTTTTTAGAAAGCGACTGTTTTCAGAAATTGCAATGGAAAGACAGGTTTCAATTCAGTTTTTATATCATAAAAATTTTAATAATATTTTATCCTACTCAGGTACATTCTGAAAAAATAAATTCATTATGTATGTATCTAATCGATGAAATTATTATGAAAAAATGGATATATGATCAATTTATTGATTTAGATATAAAAGATTGGTACAACAGTTTGATCAATATGGAAATATTGGTGCTAATATTATCTAGGATCTCTCGGTGTGGTCACGATTCTAACAATGTCCTTGTTTTATCTCTTGATGAACAAAAAACAAAGAAATATACTCTATGTTTGATTGAACAAATACTCAAAGGCTTGATTAAATTACAAGCTCATTCTAATAATATAAAGCTATTTGATTATAATACTATTCTATTCAGCTTAAAAATATTGATAAGCTCCGCATCAATTACTAGAATAATCCTGAATCAGGACTCTTCATTAAAAAATTTATTGATCGTTTTTTATCACAAGTGGAGTCAGTCTTTGGATGTGAAGTGTGATTTCAATATTAATCAGAAGTATTATGTATGTAATATTATGGAGCATCAAGTCAACACTTTAAGCATACTACACAAATGTGCTGCATGGCCTGATAGGTATACCGATATGATCAGAGACACTTATAAAGCTTATATTCTATTTGCTGTAGAGTATCATAAAAAATACAAGGATGACAAAAGAGTATTATCTATTGCTGAGATTGTTGTCGTATTATTATCATGCTATCAAAAGTATTGGAGTATTCAAGATTTTGAAAAACATTTTAAATATCAAGACTATAAAGAAAATTGGTTTAATGAAGTTCAAAATATATATACAATGCCTTCTAACCACTATGCCAAAAATAATCCTCTGAATATATTAGAAGGATTAAATTTTTTCTACAGTAATAGCCTAAAATTGGAAAAAAAGACGCTTTTTAGTGAAATTCAAATGATATTTATATTAAAAAAAATGGAATCTTATATTGCTCAAGAATCTGCTATAAAATTTCATTTAGTGATTGCATTAGATAGCTTTTTACGACAACATATCCAGCCTTTACGTATTAAATCATATCATGCTTATATTATTCGTATATCTAATACAATACGCTTGTGGTTGACAAAATCGATGAGAGAACAAGTTGTTCCTAAGTATCTAAAATTATCACTTTATAATATAGAGATGTCAGGATATGATTTAGGGTACAGGTGTATAACAGATGATGACTTTAGACAATATGCCAAGGAGTTAGACAAACACACTGTATTTTATCCTGAACATAAAAAACATACCTATTTTCAGTGTCTGTATCTATTATGCCAAACTAGCTTATTTAAATTTTATGAGAGTCAACGAAAAGGACTGGGTTTACAAGAGACAACAAAAAAAATAAACATATTAAAAGAATCGATTCAGAACTTATTGCTGTGTGCTCAGACAATGCATAGGTTTGTAAATGTTATTCATATAAAAACATCGTCTAAACATCATCTAATCTATTTACAGATGTATCAAGAGATTTATTTTATGTTGTATTTTTTTCACAAAAAGAATCTAGTGGATGAAAAAAACCCAATCATACTTGAAGTATTAAACCATTATAATCAGAATTTATTAAATGAGGATAATCTAAAACGAGCTGCTCAATTCAGACAAGAGACAGAAGATCTTGAAAAAGATAAAACGATTTTAAGAATGCCTAAAATGGATGATTTAACGACACAGCATGAATATTGTGAAACGCTTGAAGATATGTATGTAAGCCCTGTTGACTTAGTTTTTAGTAATGATCAAACAAATGCTCCTTGTTCTATTTATGTTGAAATACAAGGTCGTCAGCATTACATCGCCTCTACTGACAAGAGTGATGAAAACAAGATTACATTGAGAACTTTAAAAAAATCTGTTTGTGTGCAGATGGCTTTAAGTCTGAGAAGTATCAAAGAACCTAATCATCAATTGATTTTTTTAGAAATCAAAACACCTGCGTATCAAAAAATGTTGAGAACGATAGCCAGACAAGCTAATAATTTCACAACATTGAAAGCTTTATTATGGGAAGCAGCTACCTATGGCGAAGAGGTTACGAAGCGTTATTTAGATCCAATAATACAATCATCTGTTTTAAGTAGCAAAGATCTATCCACGTGAGTATGTAAATGCATAAATCTGTTTTTGTGCAGACAGCTTTAAGTCTGAGAAGCATAAAAGAACCACAGCATGAATTGATTTTTTTAGACATCAAAATACTTGCGTATAAAAAAATATTGAAAACGATAGCCAGAAAACTAATCATATTCAAAATATTGAAATATTTATTATGGAAAACAGTTTTCTATGGCTAAAGTATCACGAAGTGTTATGTCGTCTATTCTAAATAAATCAATTTTTTTAAAATTTTGTAAAAAATATAAAAAAATAGGTAGCTGATGTTTTTCTCCATGACTTTTGTGTCAAGAATAACCTCTTAGAATTATTTTTTATTGATAAAACAACTATTTAAATCGGTTATAATGATAGAGTTGAAAATAGCTTCTAAGCCTTTTGGGCCTATTTTTTTCTAAATTTTACCAAACTATTAAACGATTAGATTAGAATTCACTGGCAGATACAATAATCGGATTCAATTAATATAAGTTGTTAATTTTAATTCAATTGATTTTTTTATATTGTACTTTAAGATTTGAGAAGACAAAAAAATGTAATGAATATTGAACTTTAATCGTGATTCAATTGTCACTCTATTTAAATTATTTCATATATTATTCTACAGGAGAGACAATATGCAATCTCAAGCCACACTAGCTTGTAACAAATCTTTATTACCATTACAGGTAAAAGATGAAGTATTACATGCAAAATATAGAGTGACAATTGAATCTGAAGCTGTGCAGTTAACGGGCTGTTTAATCACAGGGCATGATCTTTGTTCCATTGCTTCAAGTCGAGTTAAGCGTACAGGAGTTATGAGCATCCAGCTAACGATAGGTTTTCTCAACAATATTGATGATATTAACTCTGTGCGAAGCTTCTATCGCAACATATGGAATCCACGAGAGTTTGATACCGATGCATTCACTCCAACTAGAGAGTTTATTAACAAACATTTTGATTCTAAAATAAGCTTATCTGGTTACTATAGTAATAATCAACATTTTGATCAATTAATGCAATATATTTTTAATATAGGAGAAATGGATAGTATTAGAAGATATATATTTTTTATTGATACTCATCCAATGGCTTTGATTATGAAAAGAACAGCTTATAATCAAGGATGGATTATAGCTTATGACGCTCATGTGATATTTCAATGTATGATTTTTAAAATTCAAAATACAATACAAGAAGATGATATGCCGTGCTCATACGAATCTTGGAATACACTCAGGCAATTTATGCATCAACAAGTATCTTTTGCTTGTAATGAGGTCATCAACATTTCAAGTCTACAGACTATTGATCCGGATTCTGATACACTTTTTGATATACGATCCTTGTCTTTTTTAAATATGAATATGTTTAATTCAATGCTATCACATGGACATTATGGCCTTACTTTGGAAGCAAAACTACCTAAAATTCCGTGGGATTTGAAAGCTTTTGGATTGGAAAATTTACAAAAAATAAGAGAGGTGTTGGAATCAGGAAATGGACTCTTTATGGCTTTTTCACATGGACATGTCTGTTCGATTCGTACTTTTTTTCAGCAATTAGACGTTTTATTAAAAAGGTTGGATACTTCATCACAGGCAGTACAGTTGGCTTTAGAATCTATTTTACTGGCTAAGTATTCAGATAATAAAGTATCAGGCTGGATACTGGCTTGTCAATTAAATGATGCTACAATTTTTCGTATTGTATTTGAATGGATTACTCAATGGGTACAAGAGTATCCACATTTAAAAAACATATTATGTAATATACTATTTTATCATCATCGCAGTGAATATTCTACTCTCAGAGCAATTTCACAAAATCAAGATTCGGTTTGTATACAAGAAGTATTAGAGTGGCCCAAAAAAATCAATATAGATGTATCATTAACGCATGAAAAAGTAAGAATACAAAATTGGTTTGCAAGTATTCATCATCAGATTGCAGGTAAAAGCACGTCTGATTCCAGAGAAATGCTTGCGGTAGTCAATGTATTTCAAATAAAATGGATTACCACTCATTGTGATAATATCAAGGAAATCAGTGATTGTTTAAAATTAGGAAAAAAAATGTATTTTGCTTATCAAGATGGAGATATACAATTCATTTCTGATATATTTACATGCTTACAAGCATATCTTACAGCTGGTAAAACATTATTAGATTCCGATAAAAAAGCATTAGAAGATATTTTACTATCTGAAGATCCTTCTACGACATACATCGGTTTTTTGATGGCTTGCAGGCACGGGCATACTGACGTTATTCGATCTGTTTTAACTTTTATGAAAGATCTGAGTATCAATCAACCAGCATTAACGAAAGATTTATTAAAGACAGTCTTGAAAGCTAGTTTACATGCTTCTATTTCTGCCAATCAGATAGAGTCTGTACGAGAATTATTAACTTGGCCAGAAAAAATAGATTTAAAAGAAAAAAGTCAATTCATTCGATCTTGGTTTGAGCCGCTGTGTATCAATAAACCATCTGTATTTGAGCTTACACTATCCTATGTAACTAAGGGTCGTGCTGAGATTATCAATGAGTTATATCAATTTCAAATCAAATGGATTTTATCTTCTTTTAAAACATTAGATGAATTAAGTGATTATTTTTACCATCAAAATATCTTATCATTTGCTTTAAAATATGGATTTATAAAGCCTGTTTGCTTATTATTAGATTATCTCGATGTTTATCTTCAGGAACCTTTTATGTTGTCAGAACAGGATATACAAGCTTTAGGCAGGATATTTCGTTATAATAGCCAATGGATCGTATCTGGTCAGGATGAGTATAAGGAGATGGTACAAGTTGTCTTTGAATATATTGAAAATATGTCGAAAAAACAAGGATTACAAAAGGAATCACAGAACATACTGTTATGTTTTCAGGGCCGATATTGAAACTAATCTGTCATCAGCTCTGAAAAATAAATACATTTTATAAAAAAATGATATATTCTGGTGCCATATTATCCAGTTATTCATAGTGTTAATAGGAGGCCTGAGGGAAAGGCAAAAAAACACGTCCATTATATTATAAAGCTTATCATTCATGCGTTATAGATTTTCAGCAATTCTTATTTTAGATTGATCTAATGTTTCCCAGCTGAAAAGGTCTGTTTCTTCTCGTCCAAAATGCCCATGCGCAGCAGTTGGTAAATAAATAGGTCTTTTTAATTTTAATTCACTGATAATACCATGTGGTGTAAGATCAAATGTTTCAGAAACCCATTTATTTAATTGATGATCTTCAACTCGACCTGTTCCAAATGTATTCACAGAAATAGAAACAGGCTCCGCTATTCCAATTGCATAAGAAATTTGAATTTCACAACGCGATGCTAATTTTGCAGCCACAATATTTTTTGCAACATGTCGACAAGCATAAGCTGCAGAACGATCAACTTTAGAAGGATCTTTTCCTGAAAATGCACCACCACCATGACGAGCCATGCCACCATACGTATCAACAATAATCTTACGACCTGTTAGCCCGCAGTCACCGACAGGTCCGCCAACGACAAAACGACCTGCTGGATTAATATGGTAAATTGTTTTATTGGTTAATAAGTGTTGAGGTAAGATGGGTTTAATGAGTTCTTCTAAAATAGCTTCTCGTAATACTTTTAGTGAAATATCATTTGAATGTTGTGTTGATACAACGACAGCATCAATAGAAATCGGTTTACCGTGCTCATCATATATAAAGGTAACTTGGCTTTTTGCATCAGGTCGCAACCAATTAAATTGCGAAGTACGTCGTAAAATAGCATGCTGTTTCATTAATTGATGGGCATAATAAATGGGTGAGGGCATATAAGTATCAGTTTCATTGGTAGCATATCCAAAAACTAAACCTTGATCACCTGCACCTTGATTTTTTTTATTTTCATTTGTAATCCCATTGGCAATATCAATGGATTGTTTGCCAATAGCATTAATGACAGCAACGCAGTGACCATCAAACCCTAACTCACTATGATTATAACCAAGATTAATCAATACTTTTCGAACTATTTCTTCCATGTCAACATAAGTATCGGTGGTCACTTCTCCTGCTAATACCACTAAGCCTGCTTTCACTAAAGTTTCTACTGCGACCTTGGCTTCAGGGTCTTTTGTTAAGATAGCATCTAATACGGCATCTGAAATTTGATCAGCAACTTTATCAGGATGTCCTTCTGAAACAGATTCAGATGTGAATAAAGTATTGTTTTTCATGATTAATTATACCTAATTTTATCAACTACACATCGTACAATGCATATTGTGCTGTATGACATTGATCAATGCTGCAAAGTGTAGCATTAATTCTGTCAAAATAGAAAAAATGCTTTATCGATTTTGAAAAAAATTGAAACGAGTTGAAGTAGGCCTGTAAAAAAGATGTTCTAATTTCATTGTATTAGACTGACTCAACAATTGATAAGACGCTCATTTGTTTAACGATTCGAGAATCTGGTTTTCAAGGATCATATCAATTGAAAATGAAGTAGATTGATTCAAAACTTTGGACCAAAACGGATGAATAAAATAATAAAATAATAAAATAATGAAATAAACGCATATTATAGCGCGCCTTACAATTTAGAATGGGCTATTAGGCTATGATTGTCATCATAGGTTGGATATTAAAAATGTTCGTAATAGTGTATTAAGAAGCATTGAATTACTCATAAAAGCAGCATACAACTGTATATGCTCAGAGAGTGGAATCGTGATTTTGGATAACTGACTGATTGTTAAGACAAAACAAAATAGAGTCATCAGATTAGATCAAAAAATAGTTTTGTTATATGCTGCATGCATGATTTTTTCTGACATTGAACTGCGTTGATGCGAAATTAGCATAAAGCAATGGCTTGTTTTTTGATCAAATGCAAAGTCATATTTAGAGGATGCAATATGACTTTACATACTTGCCTTATCCTAGCTTAAGCTGAGAGATGGTTTAATTCATCACATAATTTAGCCGTGACTGTACTGAAAAGACAGTCATTAGGTTTAAGTTGCAAGCTTTTGATAAACAATCTATCCAAGTCTGAACAATCAGACATCATCAAGTCTATATCTTGACAGTTTGTTGCGCCGTTTTGATGGGCAAGGTTACCCAACATATGATATTGCGTCATGAGTTTTACAGAGTCAACAGATAGATAATCATTCGCATAATTTTCCCAAACTATGCTGTTGAGCTGCTGAGTTATTTTTCGACAAGATATTCTTCCAGAATCCTGATGCAATTCTATAGGTAACACTTTATTAGAGAAAAAAAACATTGATCTAATTTGATCATATTTATGATGTATTTTAAATCTATCGTCGTATTGAGTCTCAATAAAAGCATAACCAAAATCGATCAGTTTTAGTCTATTTGTTGTGGGATCATATCTACAATTACCAGGATGAAAATCGTTATGTATTATTTTATAAGCATATAAAAAATCATATATTTTATTCATTTCTGTAAAAAAAAAGGCAGTATATTTTTCTAATATCTTGACGTCTAACCGATTACAGATTTCATAGAAAGAAAATCCAGGTATATATTGAAAAACCATATTGCATATTACAAGATGTGTATCTTGCGGATATGGAGTTATATACATTGCTATAAATTTACTAAAAGTATCAAACCTTTCCTTATCAGTAGCTGTTTTCAAAATAGAGAGTATCTCAGGATTTTCTTGATGCCTGGACTGTTGTAATATGAAATGCTCATTTTCAGAATGAGTCAGTTTTCGCTTATAATCTTGCTTATCAGTCTTAATGACCACTTTGATTCCGTCCGCTAACTGAGCATGAGGCAAGTTTTTTTTATAGGTAGCTATCTGAACATTTCCAAAAGTCCCTGATGTAATTAAGGGTTCCTCCTTATCAAAAAAATCTGGTAAAACTGAACATTGAAAGGCTGTAAGACATTGATTTATTTGTATTTCTATAATTGAATCAAAACTAGAACCACGTAGTAACTGCTGATTTATAGGAGAAACATTCTTTACTGCCTCTGGAAGAGTCGCATTTCCAGGGCTAATCTCATACTGATTACTTTCTGTTGTTATTTTATCCATTTGATTATCCTCTTTCATGTTATTATATATTTAGTCTGTTGCGTAGTCGTACTCTAATTTAGACAACCACTTTTCAAAAAATACACAAAAAAATCATAAAAAATAATTATCATTTCTTTGAAAAAATAAAAAAAAGACCAATAATCTATTTTTCAAAATAAATAAAAATTATATAATTCAATTAGTTATGCATTTAATAATGCTCAGCTACTCGTTTTTTGTTGTATAAAACCTGGAAAAAAATGAAAGACAAAAAAAGGAGATACACACGATAAATTTAGCAATCTACTTCATTTTTATCATCAATTGATTCAATTATCTGAAATCATGTTTTGGGCAATATTTGAAAAAACACTTGGAATCTATGACTCAGAAACATGAGATCATCCTAGACAATCAATTAGATTGATGATTTATTTATTCATGTTGCAGTCTAGGCAGAATTGATTTGGTGAAAAAATAGTGAGAGTTTGGAAAAAAATCCCTATTTTCAATATGTTTCTGGAGAGGATGAAATACAATGGTCATTTCCGGCAAATTTTAATAGTTTGGTAAAATTTAGAAAAAAATTGCTTCAAAAAAAATAGACACTATTTGCAAGGCCATTGTTATAACTGATTTATTTGTATAGTAAACAAGAATCACACCATATGGAAAAAACATCAGTACTACTACAGACAGTACATTGTGTCATGTTTGTTCAAAAAAATAGAGTGCATGAATATAGTCAATTACGCTATTTTTGCTATTCAAAAATCATGGGATAATACACTCAAAATAGAACATTTCATTCTATGAAGTAAATATTAGAAACACAAATCAGTTTTGTATTTTATTATTTTATGCTTTGAGAATTCAATCTATAATAAACGACACTTTTTTTGAAAAAATTCAATAAGATAATCATTAAAAGTCATGTTATACTTGTTTTTTATGAAATAGTGATACTTTTGAAGATCATGATTTTTCTTTATTTATTTGAATAAAAATATTATTGTCGTTTAATTAACTTTAATAATATATGATTTTACTATTCATTTCTTTATTCCTCGATTAGCCAGATATGAAAAAATAATGACTATGTATGATAGATATGAGTATTAAAAGAGGCAAGGTGTTGTATTATGAATTTTAAATTATCTGATGAGCAACTTGCTTTGCGAGAAGCTGCATCGGTTTTTGCTCTGAAAGAAATGTGGCCATATGCTTCTACCTGGGATGAAGAAGCTTATTTTCCTGTTGATGTGATTAAAAAAGCAGGAGATTTAGGATTTTTATCATTATATATTCCTGAAGAGTTTGGTGGTTTAGGCTTGCCTAGATTAGAAGCGAGTTTAATTTTTGAAGCCTTAGCGATGGGGTGTACTTCTACAACAGCTTATATGACCATTCATAATATGGCAACTTGGATGTTAGCATCCTTTGGCTCTTCTCTTGTTCGAGAGGTTTTTTTACCAAAATTAATTTCAGGTGAATATTTAGCTTCTTATTGTTTAACCGAACCGAATGCTGGCAGTGATGCGGCCGCATTAATAACGAAAGCCGTGTGTAAAGGAGATACTTATCAATTAACAGGCACTAAAAGTTTTATTTCAGGTGCAGGTAGTACGCAAATATTAATTGTTATGGCGCGTACAGGGAATGTCGGTTCAAAAGGCATTTCTGCTTTTGTTGTGCCAGCAGAGTCAACGGGTATTACATATGGTCGCTTAGAAAAAAAAATGGGATGGAATAGTCAACCCACACGTACTATCACGTTTGATCATGTGAGTATTCCTAAAAAATATCGTCTAGGTGAAGAAGGCGAAGGGTTTAAGTTTGCCATGATGGGATTAGATGGTGGACGGATTAATATTGCTAGTTGTTCTGTAGGCACAGCACAGCAAGCGTTTAATCAAACACAACAATATATAGCAGAACGTCATCAATTTGGTAAACCATTATCTGCCCAGCAAGCATTACAGTTTCGAATTGCTGATATGGCAACAGAATTAGTAGCTGCGCGTCAATTAGTTCGATTAGCTGCTTTTCATTTAGATCAACGCGCCTCAGAAGCCACAATGTATTGCGCTATGGCAAAGCGATTTGCTTCAGATATCGGATTTAAAATATGCAATGAAGCTTTACAACTGCATGGTGGTTATGGATATATCAAAGAGTATCCATTAGAACGACATGTACGAGATACACGAGTACATTGTATTTTAGAAGGCAGTAATGAAATTATGCGTTTGATTATTTCAAGAAAAATTTTAGAAAATCATGCTTTATTAGATTAAGTTATGTTAGGAGTATATCATGAATACCATTGGTTTTACTATCAAAGAACAAGATCATATCTGTATTTTAACATTAGATAATCCCCCTGCTAATACATGGACTATCGATAGTTTAATGGCTTTTAAATCAACCATCATTGCATTAAATGAAAATAGAAAAATCAATGCATTAGTGATTCATAGCAATCAAAAAAAATTTTTTTCAGCCGGAGCTCAACTAGATACGTTTCATCAAGCTGATTTATCAGATGTTAAAGCAATGGCGGAAGCTTTTGGAGAAGCATTTGAAGCATTAAGTGTGTTCCCAGGATTAACCATTGCTGCGATTTCAGGGTATGCTTTAGGTGGTGGCTTGGAAGTGGCTTTAGCTTGTGACTTACGCGTCGTCAATCCGAAATCAACACTTGGGTTACCTGAAGGTAAAGTGGGATTATTGCCTTGTGCTGGTGGAACGCAAAATTTAACTGCTTTAGTCGGTGAAGGTTGGGCAAAAAGAATGATTTTATGCGGTGAAATGGTGAATGGAAAGCAAGCCGTGCAGTTGGGTTTAGCTGAAGAACTAGCTGATGATCCTTTTGCTGCTGCGATGGCTTTAACGGCTAACACCAAATCGATTAGTCCAGATAGTTTAAAAGCTTGTAAGCAATTAATTCAAGGTGGGCGACAGCATTTTAGGTGGGAACAATTATCTCGCGAACGTGAATTATTTATGGCTTTATTTGAAACAGATAATCAAAAAGAAGGTGTTTTGGCATTTTTAGAAAAACGTTCTCCTACTTGGAACTATTAATAATTTGAGTTGACTGTGATATCATAAGCGCAGGGTATCTTGTACAGCTAATCTGCCTAGATAAATCAATCAGTCATTGATCTAAAAAGTGAGTTTTTGTGGCAAAGTATAGCACAAACGAGTTCAAACCTGGTTTAAAAGTGATCTTAGATGGGGATCCTTTTAATATGCTCAGTCATGAATTTGTAAAACCTGGAAAAGGCCAAGCTTTTACACGTGTTAAATTGAAAAATTTAGTTTCAGGTCGTGTGTTTGAACGTACTTTTAAATCAGGAGAGAGTATTGAAGCTGCTGATGTGATTGAACTGATAATGGAATATATTTATACTGATGGTGAGTTTTACCATTTTATGGATGATACCTATGAACAGTATGCTGTTTCTCGTGAAGTATTAATAGATTGTATTCATTGGTTAAAAGAACAAGAAAAATACAGCATGACACTACATAATGGTGTGCCTTTAATTGTGACCCCTCCTAATTTTATCGATTTAGAAATTGTGCAAGCCGATCCTGGTTTAAAAGGTGATACAGCGCAAGGGGGTTCAAAACTAGCCACTTTATCAACAGGCGCTATTATCAAAGTACCCTTGTTTATAGAAGAAGGAGAACTGATTAAAGTAGATACAAGAAAAAATGAATATGTCAGTCGTGTTCGCGATAAATAATATGTATTTTTTTCAATGCAATCGATAGCCTTTTTTGATTGATATTCGTTGTGTTTCAATATTGATCAAAGTAAATGATTATCATTTATCAACGTATCACCTTTATCTTGGTTAAAACAGTTTGAATTATGACTATACATCGTACTAATATTGCTTCACTTTTTGATGTTAATATGGATTTTAACGAAAAAGACTCTATTCGAATTTCAGGTTGGGTTCGAACTAAACGGAATTCAAAAGCAGGGTTATCTTTTGTATCTGTATACGATGGGAGTTGTTTTGATGCTATCCAAGTTATTGCTGATCACATACTCCCTAACTATCAAACTGATATTTTACGCTTAACGAGTGGCTGTTGTGTTGAAGTCATTGGCATATTAGTACCATCACCAGCAAAAGGTCAGCGCTGTGAAATTCAAGCAAAGCAAATAACTGTATTAGGTTGGGTTGATAATCCAGAAACATATCCAATGCAACCTAAACCTCATAGCATGGAGCATCTTCGTGAGCATGCTCATTTAAGACCTCGTACCAATATGACAGGGGCTATTAGTCGATTGCGCCAAACAGTCTCACACGCTATTCATCAATTTTTTGATCAAGAAGGTTTTTTATGGGTGAATACACCTTTAATAACAGCTTCTGACTGTGAAGGAGCTGGAGAAATGTTTCAAGTCAGTACATTAGATTTGAAAAATATTCCGTTAACAGAAAAAAATAATATTAATTATCAAGCTGATTTTTTTTCAAAACCAGCATTTTTAACAGTATCAGGCCAATTAAATGCTGAAACGTATGCGCAAGCTTTAACCAAAATATATACATTTGGTCCTACTTTTAGAGCAGAAAATTCTAATACAAGCCGCCATCTTGCTGAATTCTGGATGATTGAACCTGAAGTTGCTTTTGCCGATTTATCAGACATTGCTTTATTATCTGAAACATTATTAAAAACGGTTTGTAAAGCAGTATTAGATCGCCGATTAGATGATTTAACTTTTTTTAATGAACGTATCGATAAAACATGCCTCCTGCGATTAGAAAAATTAATCAATACTCCTTTTATTCAAATGGAATATACCGAAGCTATTGCTATTTTAGAGAAAGCAAATCGATCATTTGAAAATCCAGTGTCTTGGGGTATTGATTTGTCTTCTGAGCACGAGCGTTTTTTAACAGAAGAGTATATCAACGGCCCTTTAATTATTAAAAACTACCCAAAAGCGATTAAATCTTTTTATATGCGAGATAATCCAGATGGTAAAACAGTAGCCGCTATGGATGTATTGGCGCCAGGCATAGGTGAAATTATTGGCGGTAGTCAACGTGAAGAACGTTATGATTATTTAAAGCAAAAAATGCTTCAAAAAGGAATGGATCTCGATACTTATCACTGGTATTTAGATTTACGGCGCTATGGTACGTGTATACATAGTGGCTTTGGTCTTGGGTTAGAACGTTTATTGAGTTACATTTCTGGTCTATCCAATGTGCGAGATATTACGCCTTTTCCAAGAGTCCCTCGTTATATTGAATTTTAAAATCAGGTTTTTTCCTTGAAAATTTATCTAGTCGGCGGTGCAATACGAGATGAATTATTAAATTTAGATGTTGTAGAACGCGACTGGGTGGTTGTGGGTTCTACGCCTGATATGATGATTGAAAAAGGTTTTAAATTAGTAGGTGGACATTTCCCGGTTTTCTTACATCCAATGACACATGAAGAATATGCTTTAGCTAGAACAGAAAAAAAACAAGGTACCGGCTATCAAGGATTTCTTATTCATGCAGATCCACATGTGACATTGGAAGAAGATTTATTGCGTCGTGATTTAACCATTAATGCTATTGCAAAAACAGATAATAACCAGTTTATTGATCCTTACCATGGTTTAGAAGATATTCAAGCACGAAAATTACGACATGTGTCTCATGCTTTTTCAGAAGATCCTTTGCGTATTTTGCGAGTAGCACGTTTTTATGCTAAATTATTTCATTTAGGTTTTGATCTTGTTCCTGAGACATTAGCCTTGATGAAATGCATAAGTGCTTCAGGAGAATTAACGACATTATCGACTGAGCGAATATGGCATGAAACAAAAAAAGCGCTTTTAACGAAAACACCGACTAGGTACTTCCATCTTTTATTTCAATGTGGTGCACTCTCTACTTTACTCCCTAAATTAACTGAAAACTATCAATTAGATCGACCCAGCACAGCTTCTCTTGCTTTAGAAGTCGCGGTAGAACAGAACGCCTCATTAGCCATTCGTTTAGGATGTATTTTGATCCCTGAATCTATATTATCAGAGCATAAAATGGATGGTCAGTCGGCTGAATGTATGAGTACACGTTTATCTTTACCGAAAAAATATCGAGAGCTTTTGATAGGACTTTATCGTACAATATATTTTTTGAATACCTCAACAGTATTAGAAACTCAACCTTGTTTAACAATCTTATTAGCATTAGATATTGCACGTAAACCTGAACGATTTGCCGATATTTTAATGATTATTAAAATTATTTTTCAAGTTAAAAAGCAATCTCTTCAACCCATTGATCATTTACAGCAAGCCTGGAAAGCGCTTAATGCATTAGATATTGGTGTATTAGTGAAACAATCTAATAGCACAGGAGCAGCATTAGTCAAACAAATTCGGCAAGCTCAACTCAATGTAATTCAAGCCTTTATTATGAACCTTTCTCTTTGAATTTACTGTTTGCTTACTTCACTTTACAATGAATGAAACATGCCTTCTTAAGTGTGAAGTGCAACAGTAAGGCATTTTCTATAGCCAAAAATAGCAGTCAAATGCTAATAATGTGTATCACTTCTTTTTATCAGGCCCATTCAACCTTTAAGTGTTACACTTCATGGTTGAATGGGCCAAATAAAAAAACTTCAGTTAAGAAAGTTCTTGAGTCCATCCCTGATCTCATACTTTTAATTTTTATGCCTCACTATTTATGTCTTCAAACCTAACTATTTTTGTCACGCGCCAATATTGCTAAACGTATCTAAAAAAGAGACAAAGGTATTCAAAGACTTTTTTTCTTCGTAAGCAGGCCTTATTTTCTGCATATAAGCTACTTTGAATGCGTTTCCATATAATGACAAGCCTCGATTAATATATGGTATCAGAGCAGTAATTACTTTTTGAATATTTGGTATGTCCTGTTGTGCTAATAGATCAATATTCTGAGGAGTTGTGATCATGTTCACTAACGCATCGGTATATTCGGAGAGATTGTTTTTTTGTAGGCATGGGCTTTCATATACTATGACTGCAAGGTTCTCCCAATAGACTTTTTTAGCCCCACCTGACACGTAATGTAGTACAAAATTACATTCCATCTTCTGAGATATAAGCTTCAAAAATCCATAATTTTTAAATAATTGCATTTTTAGTGCAGTATAAAAAGCATCTTGAAGTTCTATGATTTTATTAATTTTTTGTGTCCGATCTTCATTCTGTGATAGAAGGCAGGACATGATCGAAGAAGCTAATTCCTGGCTATAATCATCAAGAGGCTCATGACTAGCATATTGTCCTGTCTCGAAACCTGCTTGTAGCGAACAAGAACTGATAATACACATCATATTAATAATATAAGCTGAAGCTATGAGCAAAAATGAGATAATAGATTTTTTCAAAACTAAATAACCTTATTTTATTAGATTAAAAGTAAAAATGAGATTTTTTTATTAACATAAGTGTAATCTTCCGCTATAAAAAGTCAATGTTTTACGGTTAAATTCATTCAACCATGCAGAGTAATACCTAAAGATTTTTATGTTCCTCGTATAACGTCGTGAAGTGTTCGATAATTTAACACTTTTCTGAGTCTATTATTGAGTGTTTTTTGCATTGCTAAAATGCTAAAATCTCAAAATCTTCTATGTCCATAAACTCTGTTTTCTTTGGCAGATATTGATGAGATAATCCATTGGTATGCTCATTTAAGCCGCTTTCCCAATAAGCATAAGATGTAGAAATATAACATTTTATTTTCAATTCTTTAGTTAGGGCGTGTCCTCAATCTATAAATGATTTTCAGATTGAGGACACGCCCTAATACTTTATGCTAAGAGAATGCTTTGCCATGATTAAAAGTAATCGTTTTTCTATATTTACGCGGCATCTTTTTAAATACTTAACAATAGAATCTTTTACTTCATTTGCTTTGCGACTATCAATTTTTTTAAATTTTGCCTTCTCACGTGTCAAGTGCGACAGTAAGGCATTTTCTATAGCCAAAAAAAGTAGTCAAATGTTAATCACCCGTCGACCCTAAAAAAAACAATCAACATAATATAATGCAATGAATGATATATTAATTGATGCTTTGATCCTTTCCAGTTAATAGCATTCAATGTCTAATGCTTGATTTATGTAGGAATTTTGAAAAATAAGAAAGCTAAGATAAAAAACTAGATGTGTTGTACTCTTTTTTCTTATTTGATCTATATAATTGATTATGAATAAATATTATGTTATAAATCAATATGTAATGAATTTAATGATACAATATTTAGTCGATTCTGAATAAATCAATTTTTTT
>JAAOIJ010000072.1 GCA_015163815.1 Endozoicomonadaceae bacterium | reverse complement strand
TGCTTTTAATCGCTTTTCTTTTGCTAATTGATGAGCTTGTTGATAGTCATATTGTCTCCCTTTAGTATTACATAGAATCTCTCTTGAAATCGTAGAAGGAGATCTTTTCAATGCGCTGCCTATAGCATGAATAGAATAATGCTTTGACAATAAGATATCAATTTGAGATCTTTCTTCTGCAGTCAAGTGTTGATAAGCCATGTAATTCTCCTTCTTTTGTTGATAAAAAGAAGTTACACAAATTATTAGCATTTGACTGCTTTTTTTTAGCTATAGAAAATGCCTTACTGTTGCATTTCACACTTGAAAAGGCATTTTTCTTAAACGAACCGATCGATGAACTGGTTGATATTGTATCTTTTTTGATGCATCCTATCTTTTGAAATAATTGCAAGAGATCTCTAATGTTTTACTGTGATAGTTTACAGTCAAAAAAGCGTTATAAATAATGTTACATCTTAAAATTGATCAACTGGATATATCTGTATTATCTATTTTAGAAACAATCAAATACGAATCATGTGAATCATAGCTGTCTATTGTAAACAGAAAACAATGAATGACTATAGAACAAATCGCTCAAATTGATATGCGATAATGAATAGCAAGGTGTGATGCCTGTAAGAGTAAAAACAATAGAAAACCTGTTGCATAAAACTGAATGCATATTATCAGTAGACCTATTCTACAATATGCGCAAGCATTATGACTGAAATGGGTTTTTTCTAATAATTAAATCAGCTCGATCAGGACCAGTTGAAATCATAGTAATCGGCACTCCGATTAAAGATTCGATTTTTTCAATATAGCTTTTTGTATTCAGAGGTAATGCTGCCCAGTCACGAATACCTGCTGTGTTTGATTCCCAGCCTGGCAAAATGTCATAAATAGGCTCTTCCATATCAAGACTTAACATAGATTTAATTTGATAATCTATGACTAAGTTAATATGAGATAATCCATCTAACACATCTAATTTAGTTAAACAAAAACAAGAAATACTATTGAGCTGGATCGCTTTTTTAATGAACACAATGTCTAACCAACCGCATCGCCTCAACCTTTTAGTATTAGAACCAAACTCATGGCCTTGTTTCGCTAAATATTCGGCAGTCTCGTCATGCAGTTCTGATGGGAAAGGACCTGATCCTACTCGAGTGGTATAAGCTTTCATAATCCCTAAAACAGTATCGACTTGTGAAGGGCCAATGCCAACACCAGAAAAAACACTACTAATTGTTGTACTAGATGAGGTTACATAGGGATACGTGCCATGATCAATATCTAATAATGAGCCTTGTGCTCCTTCAAATAAAACAGGCTCGTTTTTGTCTTGATGCGTTCGAACACAGTGTGAGACATCCGTGATGAGTGGTGATAATTGTTGAGACCATTCCATTGCAGTAGATAGAATATCTTTCAATGCAATCGGTTTAACTTGATAATAATGTTCTAATAAAAAATTATGATAATTCACTAAAGTTGTTACTTTCTCTGTTAATGTATTGATATCTAATAAATCAACTAAACGCAAACCACGTCGAGCAACCTTATCTTCATAAGTAGGACCAATACCTCGACCCGTGGTGCCTATTTTATGAATACCTAAGACATGCTCTCTAGCTTGATCTAATGCAACATGAGAAGGTAAAATGATTGGAGCTGCGTAACTCAAGTGCAATCTACCACAAAACGAAATACCATGTTTTTCTAGTTCTGCTATTTCTTCTAATAAAGCTTCTGGAGACACTACAACGCCATTGGCAATATAACATATCACATTTTCATGCAAAATACCTGAAGGAATTAAACGTAAAATTGTTTTTTTTCCATCAACGACTAAAGTATGCCCAGCATTATGTCCTCCTTGAAACCTAACGACTGCTTTCGCGTAACTTGTAAGCCAATCAACAATTTTACCTTTTCCTTCATCACCCCATTGCGTTCCAATAATGACAACATTATTATTCATGTATGTATCTCGCAGATTCAAGGTATATCGCACACCATTATTATCCTTCATATACTGCATGAAGGTTATTAAAATATGCTCGCTTCAACAATTCTAAAAAATCATATTATTATTTCAGATCACCTGTAAAATATTTAAAAAATGGATTACGGGAGTTTAAAATCACTAAGTCAGATGATTGATTAAAAGATTTTTTATATGTTTGCAAGCTTTGATAAAATGAAAAAAATTGTTCATCACTACCGTAAGCTTCTGCATAAATACGCGTGGCTTTTGCATCACCTTCACCTCTGGTGATTTCAGCTGTACGTTTTGCATTGGCTATAATAATTTGACTTTTTTTATTTGCTTCTGCTTCAATAATATTAGCAGATTCTTTACCTTGTGCTCGATATTCTCTTGCTTCTTTTTCACGTTCTGAGTTCATTCGATTAAAAACAGATTCGCTCACACTTTGAGGCAAATCAATTTTTTTAACACGCACATCTTGCACTTTAATGCCCAGTGCTTCTTGCGTTTTTAAAGCGATGCCGTGTGTAATTTCTTCCATTAATTCATCACGTTGACCTGATACCACATCAATTAACGTTAAACTCCCAAATTTATCTCTTAAGCTAGATTCAATGCGTTGAGACAATAAAGTATTGGCACGAAATAAATCACCTGAAGTGGAACGATAAAATACTGGGACATTTACAATTTTCCATTTGACATAAGCATCGACAATCACTGCTTTTTTCTCTTTAGTTAAAAATCGAGAAGAAGGTAATGATAGTGATTGAAGTCGTGCATCAAATCGATATAATTTATCAATAAAAGGTAATTTAACATGTAATCCTGGCGTAATATTAGCATCTACTAATTGCCCGAATCGTAAAACAACACCTCGCTCTTTTTCAGTTAAAATAAATAAGGCATCAAAGAATCCGATTAATAATATAAAACACCCGATGATGAATATCACAAATGCATTTTTCATGGTCGAGCACTCCTATCACGCATATTAAACTGTTTTGCATTTACAGATTGCTTCTTTTTCATTGCCTCATTAATTGTTGTTTGCGTTTGAGGTGAAGTAAAATGATGGTTAGTATTGTTATTTTTTTCATCGAGCAGTTTTTCTTTCTGCTTCATTAATTGATCCAACGGCAAATAAAATACATTCCCAGCATTTTGATCATCGATTAATAATTTAGAAGATTGACCTAAAACATCTTGCATCATCGTTAAATAAAGTCGTTCACGCGTGATCTTAGGTGATTCTTTATATTCTGTGAGAATAGATTTAAAACGAGCAGCCTCACCTTCTGCTAAAGCGACAACTTCTGATTTATATGCTAACGCTTTTTCAATCAGTTTTTGCGCTTCTCCTCGTGCTTCTGGAATCACTTGATTAGAATAAGCTTCCGCAAAGTTTTTATAACGTTCTTCATCTTCTCTCGCTCTAATCACATCATCAAAGGCAGCTTGAACAGATTTAGGGGGTTGAGCACTTTCAACGTTCACACGAGATACTAATAATCCAGTTTTATAATTATCAAGATATGTTTGTAATCTCAACTTCACTTGTTCTGCAAGCAATTCTCGACCTTCGGTCAAGACACCATGCATAGAAGAGCTACCGACGACATGACGTAAAGCACTTTGTGTGGCTTCTTCTAAACTAATAATAGGCGAAGCAACTTTTAACTCATAATCTTTTACATCAGAAATGTTGTACTGAACTGATAAGGATACTTGTACAATATTTTCATCTTTGGTCAACATTTCTTGATTGACATGATAAACTCGAAAACCGGTTACTTGTGTTTTATATTTTTTATCTATCGGTGGAAAGTGAATATGCAATCCGGGCCCAAATGTTTCAGTATATTTTCCAAAACGCAAAATAACAGCTCGTTCTTTTTCATCAACAATAAAAACAGCCATATATAAGTAAGCTGAAAATATTAAGGCAAAAAAACCAAAAACCCATCCAAATCCACCAGATGATTGGCCTGATCCACTTGAACCTTTTGAACCTTTTGAACCTTTTGATTTAGATTTTCTCAAAAAATCACTGATTTTTTTAACAATTTCATCTAAATTTGGTGGGCCTTGATGATCAGGTTTTCGATGACCTGACGTTTTCCCCCAGGGGTCGCTATCATTACCCGGTGTATTCCAAGACATTCATTTTCCCCTTATATAAAATTGAATACAGGTCTCTATCCATGTTTGCGTCATAACTGAAAAACTTCCTCATATTTCATACTACAGCCCGATTAATTTACCATGATTAAACAATGAATAGATCCATTCAAATTCACACAGTATATTAAAAATAAATTAGTCTGAATAAAAATCATGCATTTGTCAATATAAGCTCATCATATAGCTACTAAATATTACGATATATGATAGGCATCATTCATCATCACTTTATCATACATTGTTTTTGGCAAAGCAATGTCTAATTGAATTTGCCCATCTTCTAAGTAAGATTCTTGTATAACAACACCTAATTCATAAAACTTCGAACGCAATCGCCCTTGTTCTGGCTTTAATTTAAGCGAGTAATAAGATAACGATTGAGCTATACGCTCAGATAATGCTTCGAATAATAATGGTATTGCTTCCTGATTGAGCGATGATAGCCAGACTGCTTGAGGCACACCCGCTGCATCACGATCAATTCTAGGCTCTATTCCTGATATTTTATCAATTTTATTATAAACTAATAACTGAGGAATATGATCTGCTTCAATTTCTTGCAGTACGAGCGATACTTGATCAATATGTTCCATTTTTTCCTCATTAGAGGCATCAACAACATGAATCAATAAAGTGGCATTCACTGATTCTTCTAATGTGGCACGAAAAGCGTTAATCAGTCTATGAGGTAAATGCCGAATAAAACCAACTGTATCCACTAAAATAGCAGGTCCAGCATGCGGTAAATCAATACGGCGTAATGTCGGGTCGAGTGTCGCAAACAACTGATCTTCAACATATACATTTGAATCTGTTACGCGATTAAATAGCGTTGATTTGCCTGCATTCGTATAACCGACAATTGAAATTTGAGGCATTTCTGCTTTCGTTCGAGCTCTTCGTGTTTGCTCACGCTGTGAGCGAACTTTATCAAGTCTAGCATGAATTGACTTGATCCGTATTTTTAATAATCTACGATCTGTTTCTAACTGTGTTTCACCAGGGCCTCGCAGGCCAACACCACCTTTTTGACGTTCCAAATGAGTCCAACCACGAATCAAGCGTGTACTCATATATTCTAATTGCGCTAATTCAACTTGTAATTTACCTTCATGTGTCCGGACGCGTTGTGCAAAAATATCTAAAATTAACCCAACACGATCCAGAACACGACATTTAAATTCACGTTCTAAGTTACGTTCTTGTGTGGGAGATAAAATGCCATTCACTAAGACTAATTCAACACACAGCAATTGTACCCTATTCGTAATGTCTTTCACTTTACCACTGGAAATGAAAAAACGCGGATTAGGCTGATCTCCTTTAACTGACAGTAGATCTAATATCTCAACTCCAGATGCTTGCGCTAATTCAGAAAATTCATGAATATCTTCTTGTTCTGAATGAAGAAATTTCTCAATGTGGATTAATAATGATTTTTCACCACCAGCATGTCTTTCAAAAAACAAACAGTCACCTTCAGACACATAATCAATAATAAACACACGATTCATTTTTAACTCCAAATGAAGCATGAAATTAATCGTGTGATTCTGTATTTAACACATGTACTATTGTTTCATATTACTCATGATTTAAATCGTCAGCATATTCTGAGTTTACATCATCATCACTGACTGCTAAACAAATTGGTCGACTAGGCACGACTGTAGAGATAGCATGCTTATAGACCATTTGACTCACTGTATTTTTTAGTAAAATGACAAATTGATCAAATGACTCAACTTGACCTTGTAATTTTATACCATTAACTAAATAAATTGAGACAGGAATGCGCTCTTTTCGCAATATATTTAAGTAAGGGTCTTGTAAGGAATGCCCTTTTGACATTTCAATACTCCTTTAATATAGTTATGATTGATCAGTATATTTATGCGATAAACTACATTCACATAAATCACCCAGTTGTGTATTTTTGATTGCCATTCACTTCATAATATTTTTTTCTGAATTAAAAAGTTAATATGATACACATTTTTTTATCTAGACACTACTCTATATCAAAAACAAATTAACTTATTTCATAAATACTTTCATCAATTTGTCTATTTTTGATCCATTTTAAAGTTTTTAATCCAATATTCTACATGTTGTAATGCATCAAACATCCAATTTTTGGCAAAACTATCTAAATACATATGCGGTTTTGGCCAGCTTCGCAACCAAGTAAGCTGTCGTTTTGCTAATTGCCGCGTGGCTATTATACACTTTTCTAATAAATGTGAGTGAGATAAAGTCCCTTCTAAATACGCCCATACTTGACGATAACCTACAGCACGCATGGAAGGCATGGATAAGTTTAACAAACCAGTCTGATATAATTGCTCCACTTCTTCAATAAAACCATGATCAAACATATACTGACATCGATGCGAGATTTGTTCATGCAAAATAGAGCGATTTGTTGGTGTTAATAAAATATTACAAGCGTGATAAGGCTTCAATTGATTCATGTTATTTTGGAGCACAGTTAAAGATTGGCCAGAAATGAGATACACTTCTACTGCACGCTGCAAACGTTGTTTATCATTGACATGTATTCTAGCTGCTGAAATTGGGTCAATTGTCTTTAAATAATCATGCACGGCTTGCCATCCTTGATCACTTTGAGCCATATCATTAATTTGATTTCGAATGGCTTCATTTGCAGGCGGCAAAACTGATAAATCATTGATTAGTGAATGAAAATAAAGCATTGTTCCACCCACTAATAAAGGTATTCGTTGTTTTTCCCAGCTAGCTTGAATTAAACGCGTTGCATCTTGTTTAAATAAAGAGACAGAATAAGCTTGATCTGGTGTACAAATATCGAGTAAATGATGCGGATATTTTAACTGATCTTGAATTGAAATCTTAGCCGTACCAATATCTAAACCTTGGTAGACTTGCGCTGAATCCACACTAATAATATCACATGGAAAATGATCACATAAATGCATAGCTAATTTCGTTTTGCCTGATGCTGTAGGACCCATAAGACAAATAATGTGATGATTCAAATGCAATATAATAAACCTACTATCAAAAATAGTATAAAAATAAGCAATAAAAACTTGAACAGAACGTCCATCATTATACAATAATATTGCGCTTAACGTCCTCTTAAAAATAACTGATCCATTTGTTTTTTATCCAAATGAATCCAAGTAGGTCTGCCATGATTGCACTGCCCGCTACGTTCGGTGCTTTCAATATCACGCAATAATGCATTCATTTCTGGCAAAGTAAGCCGTCTATTCGCACGAATTGCAGCATGGCAAGCTATATTACCCAAAATTTGATTCATCATCTGATCTGTATGCACACTATCGCCATATTCCATGAATTCTTTGAAGACAGATCTCACTAATACTTCATGATCAGATGCTTTCAGCAAACTAGGAACAGCTCGAATAATCGCTTGAGTTTCTCCTCCTGATACGACTTCAAATCCTAGTTCATTCAATAAGCTATGCGATTTTTCTAAGCACAACATCTCTTCATTGTTAATGTCAATCGATTGCGGTAATAATAACAATTGTTTTTCTATTTTTTTCTCTTGCCATTGTTTTTTCATTCTCTCGTAGACAATACGTTCATGTGCAGCATGCATGTCAACAATAATTAATCCTTGTTTATTTTCAGATAAAATAAAGACACCTAATAATTGGGCTAATGCAAATCCTAACGGAGGCATTTGTAAATCTGGCAATACAGCCGATTTTGCAAGCATTTCTTGAGATGGTGATATGATTTCAGCTTGTTTTTCAGGTTTTTGTTCATTCAACATCAATGTTGGATGAGATAAAATAGGTAATGCCGTATTTGAAATACCTGCATCATTTGATTCGACAATTAAAATATCTTCTGAATCATCCAATGAGCGATTAGATCCAAATGATTTAAAAGGTCGAGCTTGCTTTAATTCTTGCTGTGTATTAGAAGATATTAATAAAGGAGAGAGTTTATTGGAGCTCATTTCTATCGTACTTTCAGGCCTTACTGTGGCAATTGCATGCTGAATTCGCGTTGTAATAAATTGATGAATACGACTTTGATCTATAAAGCGAACCTCTTGCTTACTGGGATGAACATTTACATCCACTTCTTCTGGATTCATCGATAAATATAAAACAAATACAGGATGTCGGCCATGATATAATACATCTTGATAAGCTTGTTTAATTGCATGACTGACGATTTTATCTTTAATAGCACGGCCATTCAGATAAAAATATTGCTGATCTGCTCGACCTCTGGAATATGTTGGGAGTCCAATCCATCCTTGTAATTTTAAGTCATTAATCTGGCTATCAATATATACTGAGTGATCAATAAAATCTTGCTTAAAACAAGTAGCAATCCGCTGTTCTTTTTCTTTTTGTGTCTCAGCTATTCGAAATTGATACACTAATTTTTGATTATTTTTAAGTGAAATCGCCACATCATACCGACTTAATGCAATTTTTTTTATCGCTTCTTCTAAAGCATGATATTCTGTTTTTTCATGCCGTAAAAACTTTCTGCGTGCTGGCACATTAAAAAATAACTCACACACTTCTACGCTGGTTCCCACAGGATGTGGTGCAGGTGTGATGACTGGTTTCATAAAAACACCTTCGCAATGCACACACCATCCTGGGTCTTCTGATGCTATGCGAGAAGTTAATGTTAATTGAGATACAGCACTAATTGAAGCTAAAGCTTCTCCTCGAAAACCTAATGTACACACCGATTCTAAATCAGCTAAATTCGCAATTTTACTGGTTGCATGCGGCTGTAAAGCTAAAGATAAATCTGCTTGGCAAATACCCACTCCATCATCTCGAATAAAAAAACGCTTTACACCGCCACCTTCAACTTCAATTTCAATATGATGCGCTTGTGCATCTAAGCTATTTTCTAATAATTCTTTTGCAATAGCGGCAGGTCGTTCAATGACTTCTCCTGCAGCAATTTGATTGGCAAGCTGTATAGACAATACTTGAATATGCGACATAAAACCATTACTCTTATTCAGGAATCAAACAAATTTAAAAATCCACTCATCATGAGTATCTGATGAATTATTCAGTTTCACATCAAAGCAATATCGCTCTATATGCAGATCATCTGAGAAATCTAGTCATCTGCATTCATTTAGATTGGATAGGGAGAACCGATCATCTATTACAAAACATTCAAAGCATAAGCAATCGTATATCAAGCCATGATGGTTGATATAAAACAGACAACATACTTTGTAACTGAGTTCAATACAATATCAACACATCACATCCCTGTCATGCTCTTATTTTTTATTATCATTTATATCAATGATTACATACGTTATGCCATGTTACATGGTGCTCAATTTTTAAGTTTTAATCGTACGCCAATTTTTGGCATATCGTTTATATTCAAATAATTCAATGTTTTAATTTGATTCAAAGATAGATTAAATTGTTTTGCAATTTTTAATAATGTATCGCCTGCTTTTACAATATAATCATTCGGGGTATAGTATATCATATGATTAACCGCATAAGTTCCTTCAGGTGGGCATTTATTGAGATAATCAATCAACCCTTGCGTTACACTATCTGCAAAATGATGCTGATAATTTGCAGAAGTTAACTGCTTCAAATCTTGCGCATTGGTCATAAAGCCTGATTCAATTAAAATAGAAGGGACATCAAGCGCTCGTAAAACGATTAAATCTTGCTTCATAGTATGATGATTATGAATCAAAATATGGTTGTCTTGGAGTGTATTTAATACAGAACGCGCTAATAATTGACTTAAAATGCTTGTATTTCGAATAGAAGTTCGTGTTATCAATGAAGAAACCGGCACAGGATAAGGGGTTAATAACATATTATTTGGGCCACTTTGTATCCGTAAAGCATGTTTATAAGGTTCTTGTTGCCAAATATCATTCAAACGACTGATTCCTTGTTGCGACAACGTCACAACTAAAGCACCTTTTACATGTGAGTCATCGCTAGCATTAGCATGTATAGATATAAATAAATCTACTTTCATGCGACTAGCCATTCTTCGGCGATCAATCACTTTGACAAAGACATCTTGTTCGCGCGTTAAAGCCGCTCGAATTCCTGTGATTTGATTGAGTCGATGTTGCAATTTTTTTGCAATATTTAAAGCAATATTTTTCTCATAATGAGCATCATATGTCGCACCAAAATCTCTTCCACCATGACCAGGATCTATTAATATTTTAACTGGCTGATCTGAAACAGGTAATCCTTTTTTAATTGCTGGAGTCTGCGTATAAGCTATCAGATTTTGGAATAAACTGATAAAAATAAAATAATATATCCAGTCTTTGTTGATTAATCTAAAGAGACCATCATGATGTGTATATCTTAACATATTCAGCTCCTTCTCAATGAATCCTTGTCATGCTAGTATGCCTTGTATTACGTCAACTGATAGATTATTTTTTCTCCATAAGCACTGTGACTTTGACAAGACAAAAGGCGTGTTTTTTTAATCATATGTATTGTAATAATCAAATCTGGCTCAGGTAGCATTTTTTTTCCAATATTCGGCCATTCGATCAACATCATGGATAACGTTTCATCCAGATAATCTCTCAAACCCATGTCATATAACTCATATGGATCTTGTATTCGATACAGATCTAAATGATAAATATATCGTAAAGCGATATCCTGAATTTCATTGGGTTGAGGAGGTAAAACATACGTTTCAACTAAAGTATAGGTTGGACTACGAATAGTTCCAGAAACACCTAAAGCTCTCAAAATACTACGACTTAAAGTTGTTTTTCCTGTCCCTAATGCCCCTTCAAGATAGATAATCCCTTGCCCTTTTGAAGCCAAAGCAAATGTGTTTCCAAATTTTTTCATATCACTTTCTTGTGATACATTAATCGAGTACTGATGATGATCGGCACTCATGATAAAAACTCCTTTGATTGATTCACATTTCAATATAGGGGTATTTCATTGATATCAGCTGATCATAAGGTAAAAAATAATATACTATGTCTGACTGATGACTCAATACGTACCATCAAAATAGTTTATTCATTGGTATATTTTACAATAAATGGTTTGATTGTATCCGTATTTCTACTATAACTTATGAAAAGGAAACCAAGCATTTTGTCTAAACATGAAGGGCAATCTATTCAAATGACACAATCAAAGATGCAAAGCAATATTTGCTTGCCATCACATGATTGATAACAGGTCTGATAAGTCCACTAAACGTTGACAGGCATCTCTGATCCTAATGCGATAGATTCAACACTGCATGGTTTGTTAGTAGAGGATTTCATCAAATATTTATAATGTTTACGACATACTGCTAAATATTGATCATTAGCCCCTACAAAAACTTGAGTTCCTGTTTGAATTGGCTGACCTGCTTCATTTAACCGAAGCTGCATACTGGCTTTACGATGACATTTTTTACAAATACTTTTAATTTCATGTAATTTATCTGCAATCCCTAACAAAGTTTGACTACCTGAAAACAAATCACCAAAAGCATCTGTACGAATACCAAAACACAACACGGGTATATTTAATTGATCTACAATATCAGATAAGTGCCATACTTGTTCTACTGTCAAAAATTGCGCTTCATCAACCATAACACAAGCTAACGAATCCTCGACTATTTCCTTTTGAATGATTTTAAATAAATGATCTTTTGGCTGAATTAACAGTGCTTGATGACTCAATCCAATACGAGACACAATATAGTTTGGTTGAATGCGCGTATCGCATTGAGGTTTCATTAAAATAACTCGTTTACCTGCTGTACGGTAGTTATGCGCAGCTTGTAGAAGATAAGAACTTTTTCCAGCATCCATTGCAGCATAATAAAAATATAAAGAAGCCATTTTATTTCTCAATCCGATAATCAGCCCAAGCTGTTAATTGATTCAATAATGTAGTGATATTCACAATACCTATATATCTTTTTAATTCCTGACCATGTTGGTCATAAAAAATGAGAACAGGCACGCCAAAAATGCGCATCTCTTGCATCATTTTCAATTGGCTTGCTGTTGTTTTGGTTACATCAAAATGAATTCTATCCCATGCCTTTAATTTATTTTTAATTGAAACATGATTCAAAATTGTTTTTTTTATCTCTTGGCAAGCAGAACACCAGTCAGCTGAAAAATAAACGACTGATTTTTTATTTCTTTTTGATAGCGCCTTTTTTAATCTGATCAATTCTTCAGGTGTATCCAATATCATCCAATTTTCATCATGTGATAAAGCTTCTGGGTATCGATCTAATCCATTCAAAGGATTCATCCAATGCACTTGCTTCAAGCAGCCACCGACAATCAAAATCAAGCTATATCCTATCAACACGATAAAAATAGGTGTGCAACTAAAAAAGCAGGTTTTGCTTCTTTTCCAACAGACAAATAGGATAAAACTTGTCGATAATATCAGCCAAAAACCCCACAAAATTAATACAATATAATCAGGTAGTAATCGACTTATTAACCAAATAGCAACACCTAACATTAATAAAGCAATGCTTTGTTTTATTCGCAACAACCAAGGACCACTACGCGGAATAAAACGATCTAAACCTAGTCCGATGCAGAATAAAGGAACACCTATCCCTAAGCCGATACTAAAAAGTACTAATCCTCCTAATACAGCTTGCTCTGTACTACTGATATACAATAATACGCCAATCAAGGGGGCTGTTAAACAAGGCGATATAATCAATGCAGATAATACACCCATTAATCCCACGGTTAAAATAGATCCTTTTGTTTTTTTTGCATACTGATCATCCCATTGCCTCAATTTATTTTGAATACAAGTTGGCAAAGTGACATCATAAAAACCCCACATTGATAATGCCAAACCAAGAAATAAAATAGCCATTGAACTAATCACCCAAGGTGATTGCAGCCAAATTTGCACATTAAAAGTAGCGCCAAACAGAGCAATCAATACACCTATCACAGCATAAGTCAGCGCAGAACCTAATATGTAAGCAAGGGTTAATACGATCAGTTTTTTATTGGGATATTTTGATAAAATTGAAATCAAAATGGGCATCATCGGTAAAACGCATGGTGTAAAAGCTAATAAAATACCTAAGATAAAAAAGACACTTAATACAAGCCAAAGTGGATGTTTTTGTTTTAACCAATCAGCATATACTGTTTCATCTTCATGAATGCTCAATGGTGCTTTCAAACTAGCTTCCGCAGCACTGATTTCAATTGGTTTGGGAATAGTAGCATCTAATGCGTAGCGTATGTCAGCCTGTAATATAGAATTGAGGTGATTAGCCTCAGTTTGAATTGCTAAATGACCAGATGGCTGTATCACAGATACAGCCATACTACTGAACCAACATACATTCAAAAAGATGATTATTTTCAGTGTAAATACAGATAAAAATCGCTGATACATCTATTCATCTCAATAGGCAATTCATTATTTTTTCAATATCAATCCAGGCTAGCATACGAGAATTTACTCAAAAAGTATATAGTAACAATCTATTGGCTCGCATACATTATCTTATCAGCTGCTTGAGATAAATAGAGCCAAACCATTTCATTTGCGACAGAATCATACCTAGTGTCATCACAATACAGCCTAATATTGACAATCCTGTCATTGTTTCATTTAAAATCAACCAAGCTGCCAGTACACTAAACATGGCAGCTAAACTCAAAAACATACCAGTATGTGTTGCAGAAACATGCTGCTGTGCTTTTAATTGCAACATAAAAGCAATAATGGAACCTAAAATACTTGAGTATAGAATGTCAAGACTTACGACTTGTATCCCTGATATATTGATGACTTCAAATAAACAAGCGAAAGTTAACGATAAAACACCACAAATAATAAATTGTATATTTGCAAGTCCAGAAATATTCATACCGGATGCATATCTTTCAATGATGACTGTTTGTATCGCCCAAATAATAGCACTTAGCAACGCAAAAAAATCCCCATAATTCAGTAAATTCAAGGCGTTATTTGATAAAAAAAACAAACCAATTAACATCACAATACATCCAAGAATAGCACTCACTGGTAACTTTTGGCCTATAAAAAACGAGATAAATGGAATTAATACAACACTTGATTCTATAATAAATCCAGCTTTAGATACGGTCGTATGTGATAAACTGACTTGCTGGAAAAAGGAGCCAAAAAAAGAAAAAAGACCTAATAGCACTCCTAACCATAACAACGCTCTACAATTCGTTTCTTTTGACCATGATGATATCGATAACGATTTTTTTTGATACAGTCGAAAACAAATAGTCCAGCTTGATAATAAAAAAAAAGCAGATAAATAACGCAAAGCATTAAATAAAAAAGGACCAATAAAATGCGCAGCATCATATTGAAAAACATAACTTAAACCCCAAATAATAGACGCACTTAATAACATACTATTATATTTTAATTGGGTTATTAATTTGGGCATAAATCACCTTTATTTCAGTGCAAAGTAACAGCTTGAGACCTTTGCAATAAGACAACAAAGACTCCTGATATGATATTTTTTATTAAAATAGTTTAAAAAATGAAGTAATTTATGTATTGTCTGAATAAAAAAATACATAAATTATTCATTGAACTGCTTATTGCAAAGGTCTCAGCTTATTCATGATGTATTCATGATATGTTTTTTATTTGCAAAACAGAGACAACTACCAGAAGCTCGTTTGGCTTGATACATGGCTATATCCGATGCAGCTAATAAAGAATCCACGGTATGGCCATGATCAGGCCAAACACTAATCCCAATACTAACATTTATTGTGATCCATTGATTTGCAATCAAAAAAGGAGCAACTAATTGCTGAAGTATTTTTTTACCGACAGCAGCTACATGTTCAATATTGATAATATCATTCAGTACAATAGCAAATTCATCTCCTCCAATACGTGCAATTAAATCACTACTTCGAATACAATGCTTTAAGCGATTAACAGATAAAACAAGCAACTGATCTCCTTGTTCATGTCCAAAGAGATCATTTATTTGTTTAAAATGATCTAAATCGATAAATAATACAGCGGCCATTAATTGTAATCGCTGGCTACGTTTTAATGTTTGTTCAAAAAATGTTTCAAATAATATACGATTTGCAATCCCTGTTAAGGTATCGTAATGTGCTTGATGAAACCAAAAAGCTTCTTTTTCTTTTCTCTGAGTAATGTCTTGAAAACAGCAGACAGCCCCTGTAAATTGTTTATTTTTTTCGATTACAGGTGAGACACTAAATTCAATATCTAATGATTTATTGTAAGACTGCTGTAAGAAAAATTCATGCCGAAATGCTGTTGGTTGAGCATGATAAAACTGATATTGGCTCCAATCTTGTAATAATATAGTCAGTGGTGGGTATTGAATATACTTGATTAACAAATCATTGAGTATGTCCTGTTCTCTTTTACCAATCAATTTGCAGGCTTTCGGGTTACTAAAGACAATACGCCCTGTGTCATTAATACCAATAATCCCAATATCTACAGTTTTCAATAATGATAGATGATAGGCCTTGACAGATTCCATGCTTGATTCGATTGTCAAGGCTTGTTGGTGTAACAGTAAGCATATTTTTAATTTATTCTTTAATAATTTTAAATCAATCGGGTAATAGAGTATATCAATATTTAGCAATTGATTATCAAAGTATATCCATGGCTTTATGTTGATCGATTTACTTAAAAAAATAATCGGTATTGTTTGAACGACAGGATGATTAAAAAAAAACTTTTGATCTTGACCACACAGGTTATCACAAGATGTCCAATTAATAAAAATAGCCACCCATCGTTTCATGATCAAGTAATCCAGTGCATTTTCTAGTGTATGACTGAGAATCAAATGGATCTGTAAATTTGATAACAGTGTTCGTATTTTAGAAAGATGATTGGGTTGATGATCAATCCATAAAATAGTATGTGGTACCACTTTGAGTTGTTCTTTCACAGTCAACATCCATGTTATTGTGATAATCAGTTAGACAATCTTGCTTCATCATTATTTAATCATTATAACATTCCTTTTTTTATCTACAATAGAGGCATATATTCATCAATAATAAAAAATGACATAATAGTCGTATGCAGATCGTATTTCTCATTTTGCTATCATCAACGACAGAAAATTGAGCACTTTCTCTAAAAAAAGCAAACAAGACTGGCCTGAAACCTATTATTTCACAATAGTCTAAGGCGTAGCTTCACTTTTAAAATCATCATATTTCACTTATGCTTCTGAAAAATACTAAGCGATAGATTCGGGAGATTCAATATAAAAAAGCCTGTCATAATCAGACAGGCTTTTAAAAAGGATCAATGATTTATACTTTTTCAAGCAGACTGGGCTTCATACTTAATTTAATCCGTCCTTTCATATCAACATCTATGACAATGACTTGAATGGTTTGGCCAACACTTAAATAATCTTCCACACTATTCACGCGATCATCGGCAATTTGAGAAATATGTACTAAGCCATCTTGTCCAGGTAAAATTGAGACAAAAGCGCCAAAATCAGCTAAACGAACAACTTGTCCTGTATAAATTGTACCAATTTCAATTTCTGAAGTAATTTCCATTACTTTATTTTCTGCAGCAGCACAAGCATCTTGGCTATTTGCATAAATTTTAACAATGCCTGTATCTTCAATATCAACTGTAGCGCCTGTTTCTTCACAAATAGAGCGAATCATCGCACCACCTTTACCAATGACATCTCGAATTTTTTCAGGATTAATTTGTATCGATAAAGTTCGAGGTGCATGCTTAGACACTTGATGACGTGTTTCAGATAAGACTTGATTCATTTGCTGCAAAATATGTAAGCGTGCTTTATTTGCTTGAAGTAAAGCATGCTCCATAATTTCTTCGGTAATGCCTGCAATTTTAATATCCATTTGCAAAGCAGTAATTCCTTTTTCTGTGCCTGCTACTTTAAAATCCATATCACCTAAATGATCTTCATCACCTAAAATATCGGTTAGAACTGAAAAACGATCTGCTTCTTTAATTAATCCCATGGCAATACCTGCGACAGGCGCTTTTAAAGGCACTCCTGCATCCATGAGCGCTAAGCTAGATCCGCATACTGAAGCCATAGAACTTGATCCATTTGATTCTGTAATTTCAGATACAACTCGAATGGTATAAGGAAAGGCTTTTTCAGAAGGTAAAACCGCTTGAATGCCTCGACGTGCTAATCGACCATGACCAATTTCTCGTCTTCCTGGAGGCCCTAAACGTCCACATTCTCCCACAGAATAAGGAGGAAAGTTATAATGCAGCATAAAAGGTTCTCGTTTTTCACCTTCTAAAGAATCCACTTGTTGCGCATCTCGTGTTGAGCCTAATGTCACAACAGCTAATGCTTGTGTTTCTCCACGAGTAAATAAGGCGGAGCCATGCGTAGCCGGTAATACATCGACATCAATTGAAATCGGTCGAACGGTTTCTAAATCACGACCATCAATGCGTTTCTTGTGATCTAAAATATAGTTTCGAACAATTTTTTTCTCAAGCGCACTAAATATTTTCAAAATATCGGATTCTAAACAATCTTCACTCGATATCGTTTTAACTGCTTCATCACGCCATGTTTGTAATAAGTCATTGCGCTTTGCTTTTTCAGGCACTTGATATGCTTCACTTATTTTTTGACTATACGTTGTCATAATTGTTTCTGTTAAAGCAGATTGATCAACACTAGATTCTAACTTCCAGTCAGTTCGCCCACAGATTTCAACTAAACTATGAATTGTATCAATGACACATTGGTATTCTTGTTTCGCAAACAACACCGCACCTAACATTTTATCTTCACTTAACTCTGAAGCTTCGGATTCAACCATCATAATGGCATCTTTAGTGCCAGCAACCACCATATCTAAGGTAGAAGAGGCCAATTGTTCATACGAAGGATTTAAAAGATACCCTTCTTCTTCATTAAAACCAACACGTGCAGCAGCTAACGGTCCTTGAAAAGGAATACCTGATAAACTTAATGCAGCAGACACACCAATCATAGCAGCGATATCAGGATCATTTTTTTTATCACTCGATAAAACGCTACAAATGATTTGAACTTCATTCATAAAATCTTTAGGAAATAAAGGTCGAACTGGGCGATCAATTAAACGGGAAGTTAATGTTTCTTTTTCAGAAATCCGTCCTTCTCTTTTAATAAAACCACCAGGAATTTTACCTGCTGCATACGCTCTCTCTTGATAATGTACAGATAAAGGAAAAAAATCTTGAGATTTTTTTGCTTTTTTCGATGCAACCACTGTTACTAAAACACAAATTTCATCAATAGTAACCATCACTGAAGCGTCTGCTTGTCGCGCAATACGCCCTGTTTCTAAATGAACTTGTTTGCTACCAAATGAAAATGATTTTTTTATCGGGTTCACATTGAATACCTTGTTTTACTTTAAATTTTTGGTTAACTCTGAAACAATTTAATCAGGGCTGCCATGCATGTAGTAAATTGATTTTTAATGTTTTTAAAATACGATTCCTATCTTATTTTAACGACGTAATCCTAATTTTTTGATCAAATCAGCATATCGAGCCATTTTCTTGCTTTTTAAGTAATCCAATAAACTTCTTCTCTGATTAACCATTCGAATGAGTCCGCGACGTGAATGATGATCATGAATATTTGCTTTAAAATGGCCTTGTAACCCATTAATATTATGCGTTAACAGTGCAATTTGAACTTCCGGAGAACCGGTATCTCCTGGTTTTTGTTTAAATAAATCAACAATTTCAGCTTTTTTTTCAGCATTTAGCGCCATTGAAGGTAAACTCCCATAAAATATGCTTTGAATTGAATCTAGATAACCACGCATACTCACAGTTATCTATCAGAACGCAGTATAACAGCAAATAAAGCAATTCCCAACTACTCTCACAGCTAACCTGCTCTGCGCTATTTTTTTGATCACATGAAAAAACGATTTTTCTAAATTAAATCAATCAAGTTGCCTTTATCTTCTAACCATTTTTTTCGATCAGAAGCTCTTTTTTTTGCCAACAGCATATCTAATATCTTTTCTGATGAATCTTCTTCATTAACAGTCAGCTGAACTAGTTTTCTCGTATCAGGTGTCATCGTTGTTTCACGCAGCTGCATTGGATTCATTTCTCCTAATCCTTTAAATCGAGTGACTTGTGGTTTGGCTTTTTTATTTTTTGCTTCAATTTGCTTTAATCGCAATGATAATTCTGATTCATCTAAAGCGTAATAAACCTCCTTTCCTAAATCAATACGAAACAAAGGTGGCATGGCGACATACAAATGCCCAGCTTTCACTAAAGCGCTAAAATGTTTTACAAATAAAGCACATAACAGTGTCGCAATATGTAACCCATCAGAATCCGCATCTGCTAAAATACAAATTTTACCATAACGCAATTCATGTAATTGATTTGATCCTGGATCCATACCAATAGCGACTGCAATATCATGAATTTCTTGAGAGGCTAAAATTTCTTCAGAATCAATTTCCCAAGTATTTAAAATTTTACCTTTTAAAGACATGATTGCTTGAAATTCACGATCCCTTGCTTGGCGTGCAGATCCACCAGCTGAATCACCTTCGACTAAAAATAGTTCAGTATACTCCATACCAGAACCAGAACAGTCTGTTAATTTTCCAGGTAAAGTCGGGCCTTGTGTGATACGCTTTCTAAAAATTTGTTTGGCTTGTTTTAATCTTTTTTGTGCATTATTAATCCATAATTCAGCCATTGCTTCAGCAATAGCAACATGTTCATTTAACCATAATGTTGTCACATCTTTTACAGCATTTGAAATAAAACTCACACATTGTCTAGAGGATAAGCGTTCTTTTGTTTGTCCTGAAAATTGTGGTTCTATAATTTTAGCTGATAATACATAAGCACAATGTGACCAAATATCTTCACCATTCAGTTTTACTTTTTTAGGTAAAAGATGTCGATATTCACAAAAAGCACGAATAGCATCTAACAAACCAGATCTTAAACCATTCACATGCATGCCTCCTAATACCGTCGGTATTAAGTTAACATAACTTTCAGTGATAAAAGTTGACGCATAAGGTAGCCAAGTCACAGCCCACTCAACTGATTCATGATCATCTTTAGCAAAACCTGATAAGGGTTTTGGGGATAATAATGCTTCTTCAAGACAACTACTTTCTAAATAATCTGATAATCCTGAATCATATTGCCATATTTCTTGAATATTTTGTTTTTTATCTTCAAACGTGACTTGTAAACCAGAGCATAGAACAGCTTTTGCTCGCAACAAATGCATTAATTTACTAACAGAAAAATGATTCACATCAAAATATTTTGGATTAGACCAAAAAGTAACCGTTGTGCCGGTATCAGCACGAGGGCATTGATCAATTTTATGTAAAGGCTTAATACAATCGCCATTTGCAAAATGAAGTGCATAGACAACTCCTTTGCGTTTAATCTTCACAATTAATTTTTCAGACAAGGCATTGACAACTGAAACACCGACACCATGTAGACCACCAGAAAATTCATAATTTTTATTTGAAAATTTACCCCCCGCATGCAAACGAGTGAGAATGAGTTCTGCACCTGATATTTTATATTCTGGATGAAGATCAACTGGCATTCCTCTCCCATTATCCGAGACTTCTAAGGCATTATCTTCGTGTAAAACAACATGAATCGATGATGCAAATCCAGCTAATGCTTCATCTACACTATTGTCAATTAATTCTTGCGCTAAATGATTAGGTCGACTGGTATCCGTATACATGCCCGGACGTTTTTTAACGGGATCTAAGCCGTTTAACACTTCTATAGATTCAGCATTATATTCATGCACCATGCAGACATTCCATTTGATCAAATAAAACAATACACAATAAATCTGACTAACCTTTCAGTCAGCATACCAAAAATATAAAAACAAATATTTTTTTATTCAATCTTTATTAAGATCATTTTGATTGTAAATCATAGAAAAATATGCATAAATTTTTACAATCTATCATAATAGCATTTGCTTAAAGCATCCTACAAATTCTATAATAGTAAAAGTATTTTATTTTATTTTTTAAATCTAAAAAAAACATGATTTAAGGATATAAAGTGTCAATTAAATGAACTGTTGTTAAATTTTCAAACAAGGCATACTATAGCATGTTAAATTCATTATTATTCTTATTATTCCTCAATTTTTTTATGATCAATAGTCATGCTAATGTTGCTTTTCCACTATCTCATCATAAATTACACGAAGTACAACAAGACCTCATTTTAAAAGCATTCAATGATCTGAAAAGCAAATCACAATTATCCGAAAAAGAAACGGAAAAATTAGAAATTTATAGTTTAACGCAGAACCTTATAGAGAATGTAAAAATAGAAGAGGCAAACCTTAAAAGTTTTTCAGAAAAAAAAATAAATGAACAAAAACGGATTAAGCAACTCACCTTAGAATTATCAAAACTAACCTTCTTGCCTGAAAAATATCAAAAATTGAATGAAACTGTTGATGTCAACACTTTAAATAAAACACAAGAAACACTCAATGCTGTACAAATAAGATTACAATCTCAATCTGTTAAATTGAATCATCAAATGGCTGATATACATGTCATTAAAGATGATAATGATAAAAAACTAGCGGTGAACCAAAAACGATTAGAGTATTTAAAAAAACAACTTGAACAATTAAGATTAGATGCAACCATTTCATTAAGTGAGCAAAAACGATTATATATTACATCTGAAATGTGGTTTATAGATATCAATAATCAAGTGTTAATATTTGAAGATGAGTATAATCCTCTTCATCTAAAAAGATTAGAGTTGGAACAAAAAATTGTTGATATAGAAAAAAAATATGTGCAACAACAATCTCAAATTATACAAATATTATTAAATAAAAAACGAAAAGAAATCAGTGAAAATTTAATCAAAACAACTGAAAAATCAAGCGAACAACAACAAGAAGCAGTGATTCTCAGGAAATTATCAGCAGAAAATGTTGAACTCAGCCAATTTTTATTAGCAATCACAGCTAATATATCTGATTTTACACAACGACTTGAACTAACGCATGCTAAATTTAATATGCTCACGAATATTCAGCAAGATGTAGAAAAACAATCTAACTTGCTTGGTAAAAGTGTTTTATTTTCTAGAACTTTACGTGAAAGTTTAATGAATCTACCTTCTGTATTCACACAAAGTAAATTATTACATTTATTAGAACAAGTTCGCTTAGATAAATTTCAATATGATCAAAAAATAGATCAACTGACGAATTCAAAAAATTTCTTAAAAACATTTGAACCTATGCATAATTTAAGTAAAAGAGAAGAAAATGAAGCGACTGCCTTAATTGAACATCGGAAAAAATTATTGGAAAAATTATCTGAAGATAGTGAGAAATTAATTAGTGCCCTCCTAGCTTTAGAAGTAGAACAAAAAAAGCTCAATAAATTACGCCATGAATTATCAGCCTGGCTAAAACAAAAATTATTTTGGATTAATAGTAGCCCCACAATGAATTTCACCTTGCTATTGAATCTGCCTAAAAAATTATGGTCTGAAATTAAAGCGATTCTCTTTACGCAAGATATGATTGAACTAGTCAAAATGATTCAATCACATTGGTTGCTTCTTTTAGTGTCATTAATCTTATTACTCAGCTTAAAGCATAAAAAAAATCAATTCTTGAAATGGGAAAAATCTGCAGCTAGGCGGATTGGGCATATTAAAGGAGACTCTTTATGGTTAACGCCTTGGTCATTATTATTAGCTTTGATCTCCGTGCTCCCTATTCCACTTTGGATTATTATTTTTGCATCGCTTGCTTTAGTTTTTCATTCAACACTCTGCACGTTAGCTTATAGCTTATTACTGGCTTCTATAGCCAGTATTTTTAGCTCATTCTGGTTATATGTATTAAAACCTTCTGGAATCGCCCAATTACATTTCCAATGGCCAGCTGAATATTGCGCTATATTTGAAAAAAACTTGAGAAAATTATCAAGATTACTGATTCCTATGACATTTTTCGTCGTTTTAGCTGAAAATCAATCTTTTGAATTAGATGAAGATATTCTAGGCATGCTATTAATTACACTCGGCACGTTAATCCAAGGTTTTTATATTTGGAAGCTACTAAGGACAGTAAAACATCTTATTGGCTCTAAATTATTACATCATTTTATTTCATTTTTATTACCGGCTATGTCCATAGCACAAGCCATCTTAACGATGTTAGGTTATTATTACACGGCATTAGTTTTAGAATATCAAATCTTAAGCACTTTATTATTAATTGGTGTTTTTGCCTTATTACATTCTTTAGCTATTCGCAGTTTACATATTGGAGAGCATCGCTTAGCTTATCAGCGTGCTATTCAAAAATATGGGCAAAATAAAGCCAAAGGATTTGAAGAGCCAACTTTAGATTTAGCGACGATTAACCAACAATCACTTCGATTATTAAATGTCACATTATTTGTGGGATTTATTATTGCTTTCTACTGGGTTTGGAAAAATTTTGCTGATTTTTTCTCGATTTTAAGCACGATTCAATTATGGTCTTTTCATATTAACAACTCTATTCATTTTATTCAATTAGGTGATTTATGCCTTGCCATCATCATTTTTGTTTCAACCGTTATTTTGACAAGAAACTTACCGGGTTTATTAGAAGTTACGCTACTTTCTAAATTACATATTCGTCAAGGCAATACCTATGCTGTTTTAAAATTATTAAGCTATAGTATTGCCTCTTTAGGTTTCATTTTAACATTGGCTAATTTAGGTTTTAGTTGGGATAAATTACAATGGTTAATTGCAGCGATAGGCTTAGGGGTGAGTATTGGTTTAAAAGAAATATTTGCCAATATTTTATCTGGATTAATTATTCTATTTGAACAGCCTATTCGCATCGGCGACACGATTAGTTTTGGAGTAGGAGATCATCAATTAATTGGTGAAGTGTCTCGAATTCGTATTCGAGCGAGTACTATCTTAGATTGGGATCATAAAGAAATCATCATTCCAAATTCTATGATATTAAATGAAAAACTAATCAATTGGTCTCTCAGTGATTCGATTGTCCGTATTATTTTACCTTTTTATATTGAACATAAAACGGATTGTCCTTTAGTTGAAAAATTAATATTGCAAGCTGCTCAAGAAAACCCTAACACAGTTGACAATCCAATCAGTAATGTCACTTTAATGCAATATGGTGACAGTGCTTTATTATATGAACTCCGAACTTATATATCACATGTTAAGCATCGTTTATCAATCATTAGTGAAATCAATACACGTGTCACTATATTATTTAATGAACATGGCATTAAAGTCGCGCCACCTAAACAATTTTTATATCTTAAACGCGATGAAGCTTTGAAAACGGCTACATCTACAATCAAAAATTCAAAAAAATAAGGCTATCATTTTGTTAAAATGCAAGGTTACATGAGCATCAATCATTACTCATCATATAATGTAAAATCTACAGCAAAACATCATATGATCAATAAAAAATAATGCATCAACAATAGCATAGATGATAATGAAAAAAATAACATGAATAATACAAGCGAGCATGCAACCATTGGCCGTCCAGCAGAAGCGATTATTAACCTAGATGCATTACGGCATAATTTTCGTCTTGCTAGACAATTAACCCGGTCTGCCATTACCAGTGTCCTTAAAAGTAATGCTTATGGTCATGGCGCTGTCGTCTGCGCAAAAGTTTTAGAAGATGAAGGTAGCGATGCTTTTGCTGTTGCCTGCATTCAAGAAGCGATTGAATTACGCCATCATCATATCACGAAGCCTATTATTTTATTAGAAGGTTTCTTTCATTATTCAGAATTAAAACTCATTCAAAAATATCAACTCACACCCATTATTCATCATCAAGAACAAATTAATATGCTCGGCTCTTCTCGTCTTAAAAAACCAATTCATACTTGGTTCAAAGTTGATACAGGCATGAATAGACTTGGGTTTTCATATCAAAATTGCCTTAAACCGTATCAACAATTACAACATTATTTACACAATAAAACCAGTGTCATTGCAACACATTTTGCTCGAGCTCAGTATCCTTCTGATCCTTTTACTGCTTTACAAATACAGCGTTTTAAAAATTTACCGTTCATTCAGAAACATCAAATCAGCTTAAGTAATTCTGCTGCTATTTTACACGACTATCAAATACAAGACCACTGGGTGAGACCTGGCATTATGCTCACTGGTGTATCACCATTATTTCATATACAATCTCATATTGCACTCAAGCCGATTATGACGTTACAAACGCGCATTATTGCCATTAAAGATGTTGAATCAAATCAATTTATTGGATATACCAATTGTTTTCAATCAACACATAAAATGCGGATCGGGTTAGCCGCTATTGGTTATGGGGATGGTTATCCTCAACAATTACCTGCTGGAACCCCGGTTTTCGTTGCAGGATATAAAACTCGGATAGTAGGTGCAGTCGCTATGGATATTGTCACGATTGATTTAACGGCTTGCCCTCAAGCAAAACTTGGATCTTGTGTGACCTTATGGGGAAATCAACTACCTGTGTCAGATATTGCTCAATACGCCAACTCAATTCCTTATGCGTTATTATCTAATATTAAAAGAATTCCAAAACGATATACTGGAGAGATAACAGCTTCAAAAGAGCAAACAGACCTCATATTGGAAAAGCATAATCCATCATGAATTAAGTAATTTTTAATAAAGTATCTTTAAAAATGCGTGGAGAGGCTGCTAAGACATTACCTTCTAAATAATCCTTCCCGCCTTTTAAATCACTGACTAAACCGCCTGCTTCCGTGACTAATAAAACACCTGCTGCAATATCCCAAGGTTTTAGCGACACACCGAGTGCAACATCGCAACGACCTGCTGCAAGATAAGCTAAATCTAATGCCGCTGATCCAAAACGACGAATGCCAGAGCCTGTTGGAGAGATCATACGCAGTATTCTAAAATATTCATCGCTATTTTGTGTTTTTTTTGCATCTAAAATAGCCATGCTCACATGAAATAACATGCCGTGTGCATTCGATTGATCTGTCACGCGCATACGTCGATTATTCAGCATAGCGCCATAACCACGACTTGCATAAAATTCTTCTTTTTTCATAGGATCATAAACAACAGCATGCTCAAGTCTCCCTTTATATTCACAGGCAATCGAGACAGCAAAATGAGAAATATTTCGAATAAAATTGGTTGTCCCATCTAATGGATCAATAATCCATTTATACAATGAAGGTGTACTCGCGGCTTGAATCAAACCACTCTCTTCTCCCAAAATATCATGATGCGGATAAGATTGTTTAATCATGCGTATAATCGATTGCTCTGCAGCACGGTCAATTTGTGTTACAAAATCATTTTCACCTTTTAATTCAATTTGTAAACTATCTGAGCGATCAAATACTTGCGTTATTATATCACCGGCTTTACGTGCTGCACGTAAAGCAATATTGACCATGGGTTGCATGATTCACCTACACAAAATAAAATAAAAACTCAATTATACACCACTTTAAGCAAGGTAGCATGCAATCTAAGCGACTATATCGGACTGATTGATCAACATGACAATATTTGGATTATCATAATTCTTCAATCCAAGTAGCCTGAATTGCTTCTAAAATACGCTCCCCGCAACGGCTAGGATCATCATCAAAGGTGTCTAGTGATACAACCCATTGTCTCAGATCAACAAAATTAATGACTTTAGGATCAATATCAGGATATTTTTCACATAACATATAGGCAATTTCTAAGCTATCCACCCATTTCATGATGATTTACCGTTTTTCAGAAACTTGATTAATCGTATATTTAGGAATATCAATAATTAAATCATCTTGCGCAACAAGCGCTTGACAGCTTAGTCTTGATTCTGCTTCCAAACCCCATGCTTTATCTAATAAATCATCTTCAAAATCATTTGATGATTTTAAAGAATCAAACCCTTTTCGAATCACCACATGACAAGTTGTACAAGCACATGATTTTTCACAAGCATGTTCAATTGGAATACCATGCGCTAAAGCAGCATCTAAAATACTAGTTCCAGAGTCAACTTGAATACGTTTACCATTAGGGCAATACGTTTCATGAGGTAAAAATTCAATCGTTACTGTCTTAGTCATTTGATATCCTTTCAATACCATCAATTGAACGGCCAGCTAAGCAACTTTTTAAATTTTGATTCGCTTTTTTTGAAAAGTAAGCATCTGCTAATATATTTAATCGATTGAAATACTCATTTAATTGCTCACACAGCTCAGCACAGGCTAATGCTTTTTCTAGTGCAGCTAAAGCTGCATATAAATCTTGTGATTCAGGATCTTTTTCTTTTTCAATCTCTTGTTCAGAAAAAGCTTGATGCAAAGCCATAATTAATTGCTTTGATTCAATTTGTTTTTCACGAAACTCGCGTTGTTTTTTATCAGACTCAGCATGTTCATATGATGCTTTTAATTGATTCATAATATCTGATTGATCCATACCATATAATGGCTTCACTTCAATAGAAGCTTGAATACCCGTTGTCATTTCTGATGCTGTAACACTTAATAAACCATCTGCATCGACTTGAAAAGTCACTTCTACGCGGGCTAAACCTGCTGTCATAGGTGGAATACCCGTCAGATGGAATATTGCTAACGAATGGTTATCAGCTACTAATTCTCTTTCACCTTGTAAAACATGGAATTTCATCCCATTTTGTCCATTTTTATACGTGGTAAAAGATTGTTTAATATGGATAGGTAAAGTGGTGTTTCTAGGAATAATTTTTTCCATCAACCCCCCCATTGTTTCTAATCCTAAAGATAAAGGCAGAACATCTAATAACAAAACAGCTTCTTCGGGTGGGACATGGCCAACGAGCATGTTAGCTTGTATGGCAGCGCCTAAAGCCACTACTTGTTCAGGATCAATGCGACTGTGAGGTATTTGTTGAAAATAATCAGTAACTTGTTTACGAACACAAGGCATTCGTGTGGCTCCGCCTACTAAGATAACTTGGTCAATATCTGTTAACATTTGGCCTGAATCTTGTAAGGCTTGATGTGTAATCTGTAGTGTTTTTTGAATGAATGGTTTGGATATCATGTCTAAGACAGATTGTGTGATCTCACCAGTCCATTCTTTCCAATGTGCAATCGCACGCGATTGTTCAGTTAATGATTCTTTAATAGAACGAGCTTGCACTAATATAGCTCGCTGCTCTGTACGCGTCAAGGTCGCGAGTGTTAAAGATTGTTGATCTAATATCCAAATCGCGAGTGCAGTATCCAGATCATCTCCTCCTAGCGCTGTATCACCACTCGTGGCTAATACTTTAAAAACACCTTGAGAAAGCTGTAAAATAGATAAATCAAAAGTACCGCCTCCTAAATCATACACGGCAATACATTGATTCTGATTCAGTCGATCAATGCCATAAGCGACTGCTGCTGCAGTTGGTTCATTTAACAACCTTAATACCGTCAAGCCTGCTTGTTTTGCTGCTATTTTTGTGGCTTGTCTTTGTGCATTATCAAAATAAGCTGGCACAGTAATCACAGCTTCCACAATATCATCCTGTAAAATAAATTCTGCTCTCTTTTTTAGAGTTTGCAAAATATCAGCTGATACCTCTATCGGTGTAACTTGTTTATCTTGTAATACAAAAACAGGCATACCATGCTTTGGATCCAGATGAAAATGATATAATTTCAATTGTTCTTCTATTTTTTGAGCACGACTTGATTGTTCACGACGCCCCATAAATCGTTTCACTGATACAATGGTTTGCTCTGGATCAGTGAGCAAATACGGTTCTGCATCACAACCCACGATCGGTCTGTCTGCACCATAATAAACGATCGAAGGTAATAGATAACGACCTGATTGATCAGGTAAAATAGTGGGCTTGTTTTGCAGATGACTAGCGACTAAAGAGTGGGTTGTACCCAAATCAATACCAATAGCTTGCTTATTTTTTTTGTTTTTATTGGCAGAACTAGGCTCTGATATTGTTAATAATCCCATGTAAAAACCTTAATCATTGAATATATACCTTATGAGCGCAAATTAATCTCTTTTTTCTGATGAAATGATGCACTCCATTTTGATAAAAAAAACATCTTCTTCAGCCATTCTACAGCTTCTTGCAATTGCATTGGCTGTGTTTCAAAACAAGCAGCAAAAGCAATCATACTGTCTGCAAAACATTGTTCTGTTTCTTTGAATAATTGATCTATCGACTCATCAGTCATGGTGCTACTTTGATAAGCCGCTAAAGCTTCTTTCAAACTCATTTGCTTCATTAAAAAATCAGTATCACGAATTGTCATTGTTGCCATATCAACAAGAATATGATGTAGTTTTAATAAATATTTAGCCCGTAATATAGGTGATTTTAATGTATTATAGCTATCATTAATCCAAGCTGAGATTTGTGTTGCTTTCATTTTTTCAAGTTGATTAGGATAATAATCTGGATGATAAGCGCGTTGTTTATTTAAGTAAGCGGTCTCTAATTGTTGTAAAGAAATAGTATACATGATCGGTAATTCAAAAAATTGAAAATAATTCATATTAAAATCGATCTGTTCGAGATTATTCAACATAAAAACTTTCACCACACCCACATTCATTGTCTGCATTAGGATTTCTAAATTTAAAACCTTCGTTTACTCCTTCACGACAATAATCAATATCGATGCCTTTTAAATACACAAAGCTTTTAGGATCAATGGCAACGCGAACAGTATCAAATGTAAATAGATGATCTAAATCATCTATTTCATCAAAAAATTCCAATACATAAGCCATGCCAGAACAACCACTTTTACGAACACCTAATCGAATACCAACCCCATAACCACGATGCTTTAGTTGTTGTTTTATTTTATCGATAGCAGCTGGTGTCAGTGTAATACTCATGGAAATAATCCTTCTATTAACCGTTACTCTGTTTTTTATTTTTAGTACGGTAATCTTCAATAGCCGCTTTAATTGCATCTTCAGCTAACACGGAGCAATGCACTTTCACAGGAGGTAAGGATAATTCTTTGACGATATCATTATTTTTAATTAATAATGCTTCATCTAAGCTTTTATTTTTCATCCACTCAGTTGCTAAAGAGCTGGAAGCAATGGCTGAGCCACAACCGTACGTTTTAAATTTTACATCTTCAATAATGCCCTGATTATTGACTAAAATTTGTAATCGCATCACATCGCCACAAGCAGGTGCGCCCACCATGCCTGTTCCAACATTCATGTCATTATCATTCATCTTGCCAACATTTCTTGGGTTTTCGTAATGATCAATAACTTCATCACTATAAGACATGATTGAACCCTCTTTCTTAATTAATCAATCTAATATTACACTTTAATGAGCGGTCCATTGAACAGCATTTAAATCCACTCCATCTAAGTACATATCCCACAAAGGAGACAATTCTCTTAACTTTTCAACAGCTTGGCATACTGTATTTGCAGCATAACGCACGTCTTCTTCTGTTGTATATCGTCCTAAACTAAATCGCAAAGAACTATGTGCTAATTCATCATTTCTACCTAAAGCGCGTAACACATAGGAAGGCTCAAGACTCTCTGAAGTACAGGCAGACCCAGATGATAAAGCCAGTTCTTTTAATGCCATTAATAACGACTCACCTTCTACAAAATTAAAACTAACGTTTAAGATAGCAGGCGAATAATGTTGCAAAGATCCATTTACATAGACTTCTTCAAGCTGCATGAAACGCTCTAGTAAAATGTGACGCAACTGATCAAGGCGCTTGATTTCAGATGACATCTCTTCTCGAGCTAAACGACAAGCCTCACCTAAGCCAACAATTTGATGTGTAGGCAAAGTACCAGAACGCATACCTCGCTCATGTCCACCGCCATGCATTAAAGCTTCTAATCGAACACGTGGCTTCCGTCTAACATATAAAACACCAATGCCTTTAGGGCCATACAATTTATGCCCTGAAATAGACAATAAATCAATACACATATCATCAACATTAATTGGAATTTTACCTGCACTTTGTGCAGCATCAACATGAAATAAAATATTATTTTTTCTTGTTATTGCACCAATTTCTTTTAAATCGGTAATCGTTCCAATTTCATTATTAACATGCATTAAAGAAACTAAAATAGTCTCTTTTTGTATCGCCTCTTCGACTTGACTAGGTGAAATCATTCCTTCAGAATCAGGGGTTAAATATGTCACTTGATATCCTTGACGCTCTAATTGTCGACAAGTATCTAAAACAGCTTTATGTTCCATTTTAGAGGTAATAATATGTTGACCTTTATTTTTATAAAAAGCGGCTACCCCTTTTATAGCTAAGTTATCAGACTCTGTAGCACCTGAAGTCCATACAATTTCACGTACATCGGCTTGAATTAACTGTGCTACTTCATCTCGCGCTTCTGACACAGCTGCTTCTGCAGCCCAGCCAAAACTATGAGAGCGTGAAGCAGCATTACCGTATATACCATCTCGCGTTAAATAAGACATCATTTTTTCCGCAACACGCTCTTCTACAGGTGTCGTTGCTGCATAATCTAAATATATTGGAAATTTCATTGCATTTATTGACTCCTAAAAACAAGACAACTTACCACGTGATACCGCGTAAAACGGGTCAGATATTATCTAGTTGAGACTAAAATTGTATTCGTGGTATTTGATCGCGTCTTGCGTATATTGCGCATATACAGTTTATCTTGTCGATTTGCTACTTGCTGAACACAGTGCTGATCAATGAGTTGCGCTATACTCACATTATTTAAAAAACGATAAATTTCATCACTTAATGCTGTCCATAAATGATGCGTCAAACATCGGGATCCATCCTGACAATTACTTTTACCTTGACAACGTGTTGCATCAATCCCTTCATTTACTGCTAAAATAATATCAAAAATCATAATATGTTGCGTATCTTTTGCTAAGCCATAACCCCCTCTTGAACCGCGATAACTGGTAATTAACTTAGCTTGCTTTAATTTTGAAAATAACTGATCTAAATAAGATAGTGATAATCCTTGTCTTGCTGCAATTTCAGATAAGGCGATTGGTTTATTTTTATAGTGTAATGCTAAATCCAGCATTGCTGTAATTGCATATCGCCCTTTTGTTGTTAGGTTCATCTTTGCCTCAACTACAATCAGCATATACCCTCAAAGAGCCCACAGTATCCTATAACTGAGTAATTTAGTCAACTTTAAAAATCACAGACAACATCAAAATTTATTAAAAAAATCAATAGTATTTCATTATTTATTGGTTAATAACTAATAAAGTAGAACTTGCTATCCATGTATTGTCACAGTCATACTGCCTTCTGTATTGATTGAGATCGTTTGTAAGGCCTATCGAATAAAAAAAATAATGATGTATCATCAGTACTTATATTTTTTTATCAGGCTCACTATAATCATGAAACGCAACATTGAACGATTTTTATACTCCTCGCATCACCTCATTCATTCTAGGTTTGTTATTGAGCTCTGATTGAATCACTAAAATTTCATCATTTTCTATCTTCATAAACTCTGTTTTCTTTGGCAAATATTCACGGACTAACCCATTGGTCTGCGCCTTGACTCCGTTTTCCAAAAAAGCACAAAGTATAGCAAAATAACACTTTTTTTCAATGTTTTAGGTAAAAATTTATACTTAAAAAACGCTTGTCTAAGGTCTAAAGTAATGATTTGTCTATATTGAAACGGAATCATTGTTAAATGACTTGATCATACAGTCTGAGACCTTTGCAATAAGATAACAAAGACTCCTGATATGATCTTTTTTATTAAAATAGTTTAAAAAATGAAGTAATTTATGTGTTGTTTGAATAAAAAAATACATAAATTATTCATTGAACTGCTTATTGCAAAGGTCTCAGTCTTTGACTTCATTCGTGTGACGACTATCAACTAACATATTTAGATCGTCTGTCGACTAAACTGGTCATAGAGATTGGATAATTTTTGTCGGTAATAGTCTCTGATACTCGATCTACAATACGATATGTTGCATTAAAAAATAATAAGTCTTTTTGTCATATCGATTCGATTAGACATCAATCTTCTATTGTCTAAGGCGTATCCTCATTCTGAATTCACCTAACTAATAGCACATGCAATATAAATCATCGCTGTAAAATGCCTATCTATCTTATCAAAACGAGTTGAAATACTTCTAAAATGTTTTAATCTAGCCAATAAATTTTCAACAAGATGCCTTGATTTATAAATATTTTTTTTAAAATGAATAGCAGGTTTTTTAGTGTTAGAACGTTTTAGTATCATAGCTTCCATTCCTAATTTTTGTGCTTGTTTTCGAATTAATTCAGAATCATATCCTTTATTTGCTATAAAATAGCCGGCTTCTTTTATTTTTAACATCAGGCTATAGGCCATTTTTGAATCATGAACCTCGCCTCCAGTGATTTCACAATCAATCGAGCGTCCATTTCCACCAGCCAGCATATGAATTTTGGTTGTATCGCTACCTCTAGATAGTCTTATTGCTCTTTTTTTCTTCTTTTCTAGAACCACTGGCATGCTGATGAATTCGAATATAAGTGCTATCTATAAAAATACAATTTTGATTTGTTTTTTTGAGAGTTACAAAAAAATGATGCCATATATTTTTATATGTCCATCGATTAAATCGATTATAAACTGTTTTCCAATGGCAAAACTTAGAAGGAATATCTCTCCAAGGAGAGCCTGTATGTCATTTCCATAATATAGCAACTATGACATGTCGATCATTTTTCCATCGATAATATTGATTTTTTTCATCATTATTTGTATTTTTTCTCAAAGAATATCAGTTAAAAAATCTCTAATCATAAATCATTACTCTTTTTTAAAAAAATAGTGTCGTTTACTTTAAAATAAAAAGCAACTTATCAATGATTTTCAGATTGAAGACACGCCTTAGTACAATTTCATCATTTAGGTGGTTTGATTGCACACCAGAATTATTTTTGACAGACAAAATCGTTTTTCTATATAATATCAGTGTTAATTATTATTCTCTTTTTAATTCTTAAATCCATTCTTTAAAAGAATAGGTTAGGGATGCATCAAAAAATATCAAAAACTATCTGCTTAGGGCTGCTGACCATAAGTTCTTTTTTACTATTTAATCAATCCATTGCAGGTGGAGTCAAATTGAAATTAACGCCTACTATTGCATCATCTGACCTTGCGACACCATCTGATCTTACTATATTATCTGATGATTTTGAATCTTATATTGACACTTGTTATATTAAACATTTCACTCTTGATGCTGAAGATGATGATGGTGATCCACTTACGGTGCAATATTGCCAGTTAGTTGATATGGCAGGCCGCTACTTACTTTACGCGCCTGAACACGATGTTGGACTCTATTGTGCCGAAGGTATTTATAAATATAATGATATACAGAAAGGCCCTTCTTGTTTTTGTGAGGCATGTGATTATTGTTCGTGTTATCCCTATCAGCAAAAAAGACCTTGGTCTAATAGCCAGAGGGATACAAATAACAAACCTATAACTACATTAACCTTGTATAAAAAAAACATATATCTAATGAGCCTTTAAGCCTGAATTTTTGTGAACGGACTCTCTTTATGGAACACGACATTTATCTAACCACAAGAAAAAAATCCAGTTTATTCATTCTAAAAAATCAAAAATCAAAAATCAAAAATCAAAAATCATCTTAAAGATTGCTATGATTTTGATTTAAAATTCAATATTGTATTTATTAGCAGAGTGAGATTTTGATGTGATTATTTATCAGTCGTTATGTTCTTCACTTAAAAAGCTAGGGCGTTTTCTCAATCTGACAATCATTGATAGGTTGCTTTTTATTTTAAAGTAAACGACACTCTTTTTTTAAAAAAGAGTAATGACTTATGATTAGAGATTTTTTAACTGATATTCTTTGGAAAAAAATACAAATAATGATGAAAAAAAATCAATATCATCGATGGAGAAATGATCGACATGTCATAGTTGCTATATTATGGAAATAACCATATAGGCTCTCCTTTGAGAGATATCTCCTCTAAGTTTTTCCCTTGAAAAACAGTTTATCATCGATTGACTCGATGGACATATAAAAAAATGGTATCATTTTTTTAACTCTCAAGAATAAGCAAATCAAAATCGTATTTTTATAGATAGCATGAGACCTTTGCAATAAGATAACATTATTCATGTAAAAAAATAATATAAAGACAATGAAATTTTATGATTTAAAGACCATGATTTATTATAATTCTTCATTTTTACCTGAGTCTTATATCATGAATACTTTAAAGGGTCTGTCACATATTTTGTGTCATTGTTTTTGCTAAGTAGTCAATTTTATTTTTTTGAAAAAACAATTTAATTGATTAGTTGAAAATGATGTGGATTTATCAAAAGCTTTGGATAAAAATGGATTAATAAAAAAATTCAGTAAACGCATCCTATCCTAGAGTGTGCTTTACAAGTTGAAATGGATCATCATTTTGAATATGAGCGTTATGATAGATCTGAAGTTAATAATGTTCGTAATGGTTTATCTAAGAAGCAATTATCACTGATAATGGCACGATAAAACGACATGTGCCTATAGATCGAAATTGTGATTTTTAACCGATGACTGTTAAGAAAAAATAGAGTAGACATCAGTGAATCTTTGATAAGCAAAGTAACAGAAAGTGCTCAAGATGAAGTCAAGGCATGGTAGAATAGAGTATTAGAAGCCGTCTGCCTTATCGTATTTTTTAATTCTTCCTAGTTGTCAAATTGAAACAAGAAAATCGCATGATGAACAAAGCAGTATATATTGCTTTAAACCTAGATATTCTAGGGTAAAAAGGATATATTAGATTTAAAAATGAAGTCAATGTAACGCGATAATTTGCAGTGTTTTTTTATTATTTGTCTGAACGAAAAAGACAGACATTCACAACTAGGTATGTTACATATGAAAAAAACGTGGTTCTTGTGTTTTATATTTATGTTATGCAACACAGGCGAAAATTTTTGTCATGCTGCCTCTCATAAAAAGCCATCTTTTATACAGAATTTCTCAGCCAGAGTTAAAACAATGACAGGGGTTTATAGGACTATCTGTGCCTTCTATCGTATCAAGCCTAATGCATGGTGCTAGCTTATCCTCTGCTACAATTATGACACCTATTATAATGACAGCATCTACTATCGCATTAACTGGTTTAGTCGGCGCGACAACAAAAAAAGCTTTTGATATGGCCATTGACTCTATTAATCCTCAATT
>JAAOIJ010000071.1 GCA_015163815.1 Endozoicomonadaceae bacterium | reverse complement strand
AATAAATATATGATTTTTTTATAAAGTTTCATGTGTTTTCTTTAAAAATAAATGAAAATGATATAGGTTATAGAATGAAATCCATATGTGTCTGTTTGCATTAAAATATAAGTTAATATAAAATACTATAAAAATCATACATTAATAATATAGAATAAATAAAACGTACTCAATTTACTGCAAAATAAATTTGATGATCGTGTCTTTTTCTTTCATTTTATATCAAACCATTTAAACGAGCCCTGTTTATTGATATTTAAAAAAATGACTCGCATCTATTGAAGAGACAATGGTCTCATCAATAGATGCGATTGTATAGAATATGCATTAATCACTAAAAGCATCCAACATTGTTTTACACTGAAATCCAGCCTCCTCTATAATATTCTTTTGCTCATTTTGAATCAATAAATTCATAGCTACTTTTGGCATCAAATAGATAAAATAGTTTTCAGAATCAGATAATGTACATAAAACATGGTTTTTAAACAGTAATTGTAAAGCTTTGATATGTCGATATGAGCCCAATAAATCAGACTTTTTCATCACGATTGTTTTATAACCACGAGTCATATCGATATTATTAAAACAATAAGGCGTGTTCGCCTTAGCTAGATCAACGGAGCAAAACGCTTCACAATATGCTTTAAAATCATTTTTTAGTTGAATATGAATGACGTGTTTTTTAAAAGACGGATGTTTTTCTTTCGAGGGTAATTGCATATAATCTAATTGATTCGTGCTATCAAAAATAGAAAACAGTTGATCCTGATTATCAGATAAAAATAATTGCGTTTCTGTTTCTTTTGTTGTACATAAAACATGTTCACAAAGATTTAAATTTTCTAGAGAATGAATACCTTTTAATTTTTCATGAAGTGAACAGCTTAACCAATCAATATCATATTTTTTAATATATTCAGCTACTTTTTCTAGAAATTTTTGAAATTTTTCATGACTGTCATGTATTTTTGGAATTAAATAAATATTATATTGATCAAAATATGATAACAGACACATGGTATGATCTTTAAAATACGTTTTACAGGTTGTTATTTGTTGCTCTGATTCAAAACGAAGAGATGATTTCTTTAGCACTAATTGATACCCATTATTCACATCTATGTCATTACCAGCATACAACTTGAACGAATCACTGAAATAGATAGGACACATTGACTGTAAAAAAGGCTTAAAATTACTGCTCATCTTCATCCAATCTAAAGTATTTTCAAACAAAGAAGAATGTGATGATTTGATCGTATTTCTTTTTTCTACAGTCTTTAGTGTAGATAAAAAATCAATCAATAATACATCTCGTATATCCAGTGGTACGACTTCTTCATCTTTCGTTTTTTCTGGAATAAAACTTGATAAGCTTAAATATTGTTTTTTCCAATCATTCTCTAATAAGTTTTTTTTATTCAAAAGAGCTTGTATGTCCATAGAATTCCGGCCGGATAGTTCACGATCAAGTCTTTCTATATGCTGAGTATTTTCTTCCATTGTCGCTCGAAAATATTCGCTTTTCTGACGTGCTTTAAAATAAACACCTGTTTCTATTAAATTATTTCTAGCTAATCCACTACATAGAATATGATAATAATTGACTGAAATATACTTTAAAATCATTTTACCGTTTAAGATTCGCATCATACACACTGTGTTTTTATTCAAACATATGTTTGAAGATATTTCTGAATATTCCTGATGATCTACGTCATGCATTTTTATATCAGTATTATTCTGTTTATATAAACTTTCATCTTCTAACCATGTTTTAAAGTGTTCTCTAAAATAAGTAAATTGAATATGTATTTTTTTTCTTTGCTTTTTAATTGTTTGACCAATCGGTATATATATATCAGCAGTATTCACAAAAAATGCATCATGCTTTGTCATCGTGTTTGGCACGAAACAATACCATCTCATGTTATTTTCTTCTACAATTATTTCCGTTTCATGCGTATCACTGTCAATATAATAGACATCATTGAATCCTGAATATAGCGTATCCTCTCGCGTCAGATCATCTTCAAGTATTTTGTCACGCTGCCTCAAAAGGATATCACGATACTTTTGATTTTTTTGATAATCCTTATAAAAAAGAATAGGATGAGTATATTTTTGATAATACAAAGGCGTCCAAGTACTGTGTACTTTAAAACTAAAAAAACACAATAAACTTAATACAATAAAAAGCAGATTTTTTTTATTAACCAAATAAATCAAAATGTTACCTCATTTAAATACAATTACAATATACATCATAATTGGGCATATCATGTAATACCTAGAAAAAAACAATTATACTGAAACTCTTACAAAAAATAAATGTCTAATTGCTAGGATCTATATCAATAATCAATACAAAAATCATTATTTATCATCATAAAAAAAGAGGTACTAACATGCGCACACAAAGACCATCTACATCTCGTAACGCACCTTATCCAATCCCATTAAATTGTCCAGAAACTATCAGACAACATAGAGCTAGAGAAAATGCTCGCAGTTTAGATAATCCTTATATGAGATCTCAGATCTTTTCTCTTTCTCGTGAAAAAGCTGACAAACAATTGCAATGTAAAATAATGGAATATGAAGCTACAGTTTTTATACATCAAGAGGATGATCATCCTTTATATCATGCAATCATGGCGCAACAAAGTGATACTGTTCGTGAAAAAATATGTCATGTTAGTCGTCAAATGTTTCATTCTCAAATACAAACAAATCAAGATCAAATAACACAAAATAATTATGGACTCATCATGTTTAATTTGATGAAACAGGTAAAACAGATCAAAAATTATTTAGTTGTGATAGATGATTTTTCAACACTAACCATAGAACAAAAAATAGGTTTTTTTAAGCTTAAGGCTATGCAAACAAGCAAAGCAAGACGAGGTCTACCAGCATGGCATTTTTCCATTATTCTATTAAATTCAGAATCTCAAAATAATCATGCTTTATTTGTATCCGAAGAAAAAAAATTTGATCTACCGAAAGACTTCAACTTAATGCAAATAAGCCCAACGCCAATATTAGCGTCAACCAACACCACAATAGATTCTATTCAAAATCTTAGTGACAATTATACAACTATTCCAAATACAAGTATCAATCAAAAAACGTGGCCATTTTATATGCAATTAAATGGTTGCGTTGAATTTTATGATCGCAGCTTGCCAAATACACATTATTTAAGTAATACCTTTGCAACTCCTTTTATACTCAATGATATTCAATGGAGTAGTGTCGAAGCCTATTTTCAATGTCAAAAATTATCATATTGTGGCTTATCGACTCATGACTATCAAGCATGCCTTATTAACATCAATCAGGCTACCACAGGCGGCCAGGCTAAAGAAACAGCTTATAAAATCTTTGATGAAAACCCATATGATAAAAAAAAATGGCAGAAAAATAGCCTATCTACGCTATACTTAGGGATTCAAGCTAAATTTAATCAAAATTACAACTTAAAAGAAAAATTAATGGAGACTTACCCTTGTATTTTAGTCGAAAAAACAGATCATGATCGATTTTATGGTTCTGGCAAAATCACTGTAGATGATAACAATCAACTCATCTATAACGGAAAGAATGCAACTGGCATTTTATTGATGATTTATCGTAAGACTTTAATCTGCAATGGTACATAAAAATGGCATTCAAATAAAAAAACACAAGATGAACAGCCTCAATGAGTGCTATTGAATATGATGAATTAGAGACTATAGCGATTTTTTTTGTTATAATACGCTTCATTATTCTGCATGAATAGAAATCAATCATTGATTTAAAAACAAGAACGCTTTAACTGAACTAATGACTAAAAATATTGTCTTTGAAAAAAAAATTACTGATGAGCATCAAGGTCTTAGGGTTGACTTAGTAGCAAAAAAACTATTAACTCAATACTCAAGATCACTGATACAACGTTGGATTAAAGCAGAAGCATTAACCGTGAACGGTTTACCGGTTAAATCAAAAAACAAAGTCATAATCGGTGATCACTTTATGCTGAATGTGCATCATCAAGCTGACACTGAACTACAACCTGAAGCTCTTTCAATTCCCATTATCTTTGAAGATGAGCATATCTTAATTATCAATAAACCAACAGGCTTAGTAGTCCATCCAGCTGCAGGCAATACTTCCGGTACTTTAGTAAATGGCTTATTAGCCCATCATTCTGATCTAATCAACTTACCTAGAGCTGGTTTAGTTCATCGTTTAGATAAAAATACTAGCGGTTTATTAGTGGTTGCAAAAACTTTAATAGCGCATCAAAAATTAATTTTGCAAATGAAAGAAAGAACAATTAAACGGCAATACACAGCCATCATTTGCGGCACATTATTGAATAATGGCACAATCAATGCCCCGATTGGCCGACATCCTTATCATCGAACTAAAATGGCAGTCACTACAAACGGTAAACAAGCTATTACGCATTATGTCGTTAAAGAAAATTTTAAACACTATACATTATTAACCGTTTATTTAGAGACAGGCAGAACACATCAAATTAGAGTACATTTTCAACATCAAGGTTTCCCTTTATTAGGAGATCCTACTTATGGTGGTATGCATGCAAAAAAAAACCTGCATTCCAATGAATCTGATATAGCAACTGCTACAATATCTCAATTTACAAGACAAGCATTACATGCCGAATCTTTATCCATTGAACATCCTATCAATGGAAAAAAAATGACTTGGAACACTTCTTTGCCTGATGATTTATCGACATTAATTCATTTTTTACAAGATAATCAATCGATGAAAACAGCTTGTTTTATTTAAAAACAAACCATCATCATAATAAAACAGATGTAGAGACATTCTTTTTTTGTTATATTAGACAAATGACATATGTTTCATAGCGCCATTAACATAACTGACACGCATTTATTATCATGTTACTGTTCAATAACATCAAAATATAATGCACCTATCAATAACACATAGATTTTTTTTATTATATTTTTGTTTGATAAATCGGTAATAGCAAAACTAATGGATAACCAAAGATACAGGTCATTAAAAATATAAATTATGCCAGATAAAATTACTCATGCATTTTCAGACTGTATTGAAGCACTCATGCAGTCTGCTGAACAGCTCCCATCTTTGATGATTGAGTCTGCAGAGTTAATCTCTAATGTGTTAATTAATGAAGGCAAAATATTAACTTGTGGGACAGGCATTAGCGCTAGTGATGCTCAAAATTTTGCATCGCAATTAATTCATAGACAAGCAATAGAACGTCCTGCATTACCAGCAATAGCACTTTCATCCAATATTTCCATGATTACAAACATGTCACAAGCAGGCTGTTTTAATAGCTTATTCTCAAACCAAATTAAAGCTTTAGGTAATGCTCGAGATTTATTATTACTCATTCATAGTCATGATACAATATCCAGTTTAATACCGGCAATTCAAGCTGCGCATATGCGAGAAATGATGGTTATTTTATTACATGGTGAAGGAAATGATAGTATACAATTATCGCAATTATTACATCCAGATGATCTAAATGTGAAAGTACCTTCTACACATACCAATAGAATACAAGAAATACATCGATTTATTCTAAATAATATATGTGATTTAATTGATCACAATTTATTTGGATTACAAAGGTAGCTTATGTCACATATCAAATTATATCTCATTGTGAGTCTTATCACTTTATTAACAGGTTGTACTGCTTCAGACTCTTTTCAAAAAAATAAGATACAACATTATGTTTCATTTGATAAAAATGTAAAAGATTGGTCTTTAGAAAGTTTAGCTAAAAGTCATTTAAACAAAAAAAGTGCAGCATTACGTTATAGTCATATTACGCCTATTATTTTTAATCATGAAGTATTACTCGTAGGCCAAGTTCCTTCTGAAAAAGATAAAAAAGATGCATTAAAAGTGATCCAATTCTTACCAAAAATTACAACCACTCATAATGAACTCACGGTAAAAAATAATGTACCTTTTTCAGATAGAATACATGATAACTATATTACCTCTAAAATTAGAGCAAAATTAATGCTATCAAATCATTTACCCATTAGAAATATGAAAATAATCACCTCGGATAACATTGTGTATATAATCGGAGCATTATCTTCAGAATCTTATAAAATTGTGCTCAAAATTATTCGAAAAATCCATATTGATGGAAAAATCATTTCATTTATTAACATATTAGATAAAGCAAAATAGTCAATTTATTTTTTAATCAAAGGCTTTGCATACCTCTATTTTTTTTGACCCACTTGCACTGTAATCATTTCTTTTTGATACGTAGTCTGTCGAATAATCATCATATTAAGCAAACGACCTGGCTTTGTCATTGTAATATAATTAATCAGTTCATCAACATCATCTGCAGTCTGTTCATCAATCTGGAGAATCATATCCCCTTGACGAATACCAGCATGATCTGCTGGACTATCAGGTACGATTAAATCAACTAAAACGCCTCGATTATCTTGTAAATGATATTGCTTCGTCAAGGCAAGATTAATCCGTTTAGCCTCCACACCAATCCAACCTCGTCTCACATGACCATATTGAATTAATTGAGAGGTTACAAATTGAGCAATATAGGCAGGAATAGCAAAACCTAAACCTTGATTCCCTGAATCATTAGAAAATAAAGCAGAGGTGATACCAATAAGATGACCTGATGTATTAATCAAAGCACCACCGGAATTACCAGGATGAATAGCAGCATCTGTTTGAATGAATTGATCATACTGATGAAGATATAAATTACGCTTGATTGCACTGACAATCCCCATAGAAACAGATTGATTTAATCCAAATGGATTACCAATGGCTAATACAACATCACCTATTCTGATTCTTTTTTGTTGCTTAATCCAAGAGATGGCTTGTAAGTTCATTAAATCAATTTTTAGCATGGCTAAATCTGTTGCTGCATCCTGCCCTTTTAGTATTGCCTTGACTTGTCGACCATCTTCCAATAAGACATGAATAGAATCAGCTTTTTTAACAACATGTAAATTCGTTAATATCCATCCTTTTTCATCCACAATAACACCAGAGCCAATACTTTTATATTGTATCGATTTGTTTTCTTTTATCTGATCATCTTGGCTGCTTGAAATAGGTTCAAACAAATGCACAATAGAAGGAGCTGTTTGCATGATTGCATTATGATAGCTGACAGGTACGATAGCAGGATTATTAATGGTTTCAAATAAGAGATCAACCCAGCCAATAGAATGGCCAATTAATCTAGGATATTGCTGCAATAATATAAGCGCAAAAAATAATCCAATTAATAAATAGCCAATATATTGCGTTATCTTACTAAAATAGTATTTCATCTCTTTTCATCCTGAATCATTATCAAATGCTGTATTATTGATTATAAAAACACTGAGCAGCTGGCATTGTCATGTTCAATTCAATATATTGTCATTGTTGCATTGAAAGACAACTGGATACAGAATCACGAATTAATAAACGTGCAATAAAAGATAATGTTTTTGGATGTTTTAATTGTGTATACCCTTTTCGTTTGACTTCAGTTAAAGCTAAACAAACAGCTGATTCAATCATATCTTCTATTGGATAACGCAATGCTGTCAAAGCTGGTGTTAAATATTTTGCAACACCTGTATCTTCACACGCAATTAAAGCAATATCTTGTGGTATTTTTTTTCCTCTATTCTTTAAAGCATCCATCACACCTGCTGCCATAATATCATTATGAACAATCATAGCTGTAATATGAGGATCTTTTTCAAGCAAGATATTAGCGGCTGCATAACCACCTTGAAAAGAAGGCATATCATACTGAATCCAATTGGATGACTCTAATAAACAACGCTGTTTCATAGCACTCATATAGCCTATTTTTCTCAATTGACTGATATCTGGTATGATGCTTGATCCAATAAATCCTATTTTTTGATGATGTAATTCTGTTAAATAATAGGTTGCACGATAACCTAAATCTAATTCATCGACATAAATAGAATGTTTTGACAGTGTATCAATTTGCCGACCTAATACAATGACTAATTTAGATTGAATACAAGACAAAACGTCTTGATTACTCAGATGATACGGTATGATGATAAAAGTATCACATTCATATTGTAATAATCGATCTAGTAATACTTTCTCTTTTTTAGGTTGCAAATCATCATTCACTTCTAATAATAATCGCTTATTAGATTCGTGCAACATAGCATTAATAGTACTTAAGACACGCCCCAATGAATAACTAGATTGTTCTGTCACAAATAAACCGATCATATTTGTATATTGTCGAACTAAAGCTTGCGCATAAGTATTAGGATGATAATTTAATGCTTTCATCGCTAATTGAACAGCTGTATATTTGTCTTTTGCAACAGGTGCCGATTGATTGATCACTCTCGATACTGTTGAAATTGAAACATTTGCGTATTGAGCAACATCCTTGATTGTTGGCATATGCGGTATGAGGCCATCCTATTTTAAATAAAGAGTCTTTCTTTTATTGTAATGATTTTTGAATAAAAAAAAATCCCTATCCTTGAAAGAATTCATATTATGATCAAAAAGATCAATTTACTGAACCATAAAGCGCAACACAGCAAAGTATTTCTAGCTTTTTCATCATTTCATGATCTTGTCAATAGTTTAACACTTTTGGATATTTTTCATTCAATGCTTTTTGCAGTCGCTAACATTTTAAAATCTGCTATATTCAAAATATACTATTTTTTAGCAGATACTGACACACAAATTCACTTGGATATTCCTGTTAATCTCATATTAAAAAGCAAAAAACATCGTAAAATAAAAGGTTATGCTAATGCTACATAAGAAAAATCTTATATTTTTCATAGCATTATGAATAAATACTTTTGTGATACAATTCTGGATTAATTTACAGTTACTTGGTATACTATTTTTCTATCTACAACCTGTAACTTTATTTTTTAAATACAAGGGGTGATATATGCATCATTATCTAAAAATCTTCTTAATGACCTTTTTCTATTTATACTCTATACTCTCGTATTCACAAGATTTATGTGATTTTTGCGAAAAGCAATATAGGCTATCGACACAAACTGAATATTACAAACCATTGCTAAAAAACCTCCTCGATGAGAATTATAAACGACATAAAAAAAATAACCGTACTTATTTAATATACCCTTGTCATGAGACAACCTTTAGAAATAGAGTGTTCGTAGAGTATACTACTATAAAAGTAAACTATTATATCTGTTCACTTTGTTCATTATTATACTTGTTTAACAAAAAAATCTATTTAGTATCTCTATCTAAAGAAAAACTCACAATGCTCATGAAGAGTACACCTATACAATGTCATGAAAAAATAAAAGAGATACAACAACAATATAACATAGATGAGTGCATACAAAGCGAATCATAAAATAAGACTTTTTTAAAAACACTTTTGAGAAAAATGTATCGAACAAACTAAAATTTAGAAAAAACAGATAAAAACAGATAAAAACAGATAAAAACAGATAAAAACAGATAAAAACAGATAAAAACAGATAAAAACAGATAAAAACAGATAAAAATATCTTATGACGTCATTTTTTTTGAAGTAAAAAGAAACATTATTTGCAATGCAAACTATTACTGAAAAAAACAAATAGACAAACAACAGAAAACAATATAAAAAAGCATACTATTTTATATTGTTTGTTTTGAATCTACTTTGAAGATACTGATAGTTTAAAATAAAAAAATGGATTTTATAAGTGTCGATAAGGGCTTTATATTTTATGAATGCTTTGAAATTGACCGTCATCAGTATAATGAATTTCAAACGTGCCACCAATGCCATCATGTGTTACATACTTTAATAAAACATCAAATGGAATACTCATTGATTGCCCTTCTTCTGTTTTGACACGAACTGAATTTTTTTTTCCTTTGTAATACTCTAAAACTTGCTCTGATGTGAGATATGCTTTAAAAATTGATTTTTTTTTCATGAGCTCAGTACTCCTATAAAAATATTTGCATCAAGATCAGTTTAATATACTATACACTACGTGATTCTATATTAATCATAGAATTCTATAATCAACTTTTCCAGTTTAAATGCATTTTGATGACTCGTTACAGGAATATATTCATGTCCACGATAGAACCTGAAAACGATTTCATGTTAGATCAACATCATATTTGGCACCCTTATGCTCCTTTAAATGGTCAATACACAAGCTATCATGTAACATCAACGCAAGGCGTTCACTTGCATTTAAACAATGGTCAAGTTTTAATTGACGGCATGGCGTCCTGGTGGTGTGCCATTCATGGATATAATCACCCGCGACTCAATCAAGCCATTACGCAACAAATAAAAACATTATCTCATGTCATGTTTGGTGGATTAACCCATACACCTGCAATTGAACTAGCAAAAAAATTAATCCATTTAACCCCTGAAGGATTAAATCAAGTGTTTTTTGCAGACTCAGGTTCCGTTGCAATTGAAGTTGCTATTAAAATGGCAGTGCAATACTGGCAAGCTAAACAACAACCTAATCGAACGAAATTACTGACAATTCGAAAAGGATATCATGGCGATACTTTTGGCGCGATGTCCGTCTGCGATCCTGAGACTGGGATGCATCATCAGTTCAATGATTTACTCATGAAAAACATACATGTAGATGGTCCAACTTCAGGTTTTGATGCAACAGATGTGGCTCATGAATTACGTCCATTAGAGCAAGCATTACATCATCATGCTGATGAATTAATGGGTATTATTTTAGAGCCTATTGTACAAGGTGCAGGTGGTATGAATTTTTATTCGCCACATTATTTAAAAGGTGCGCATGAACTCGCAAAATCAGCAGGTATTTTATTTATTGCTGATGAAATAGCAACTGGATTTGGTCGAACTGGAAAACTATTTGCCTGTGAACATGCAAAGATTACGCCGGATATTTTATGTCTAGGTAAAGCATTAACCGGTGGATATATGACGTTAGCTGCCACTTTATGCACACAAAATATTAGTCATACTATTTCAGAAAAAGGAGCCTTAATGCATGGCCCTACCTTCATGGGCAATCCTCTAGCATGTCGTGTTGCATCAGATAGTATTGACCTTTTACTTGAAAGTCATTGGGAACAAAACATACGCAATATCGAAGCGCGTATGTTAAAAAAATTAACAATGTGTCAAAACAAGCCTTATGTTCGATCTGTTCGCATTTTAGGTGCTATCGGAGTCGTTGAATTAACACGCCCAGTCAATATGAATACAATACAACCCTATTTTGTCTCTAAAAATGTTTGGATTCGTCCTTTTGGGTGTTTAATTTACTTAATGCCTCCTTATACAATTGAAATGAAAGCACTCGACATACTTTGCAGTGCAGTATATGATGCTGTTAATGAAATAGAGCGCCTGCTTCTTTGAAAACGTTTTCATTTTCAAACAGTATGCTAATATAGGACCATCAAATGATTTGTCAAAGCATCAAAAATGAATCGCTCTATTCATAATAACCTCTCATGAACTATCAGTTGAGCCATGTTTTGAATACAATCTCAATGAATTCAAAGATCAGATCGTTATAAATGGATGATAAAATATGAAATTAAACTCTGGGCCTTCTATTTTATTATTTGCTATTTTAGGCTTGCTCACTGGTTTCTCAAATCAACCCATATTAATCAGTGGAATCGACACGATTGTCGATCTATTCATTCGGCTATTTAAGCTATTAAGTACGCCTATTATTTTCATTGCTATTTTATCAACAATATCTGGCATGGGTAGTGCAAAAAATGCGAAATATAATTTAATTGTTTTATTAAAATACACTTTACTCACGACACTCGTTGCCGCTGCTATAGGGCTTTGCTTGTTGCTTATCATTGACCCCAATCAATACATAGCACAACAAACTATCCCTAATTTTGCTGCAGAAAAACAAGGCTATTTTTCGTATCTTGCAACAATTATCCCGGATAACTGCATTCGCCCTTTTTTGGAAGCAAACCCTATTAGTTTATTATTACTGGCTGTATTCATCGGAGCTGGTATTTTAATGTTACCTGAAAAACAAAAAAATCAATCCCATCAAACATTAAAAATACTCTTTAATTTAATTATGAATTTAGCTAATGTATTATTAAAATGGATCCCTTTAGCTGTATTTGCTTTTTTTGCACAATTTGCTCACCAACTCCCTGAACCTGAACAATTATATGGATTATCTCTCTATTTACTGTGTATTGTTGCAGCTAACTTAATACAAGCGATCCTTATTTTACCTGGTTTATTGGCATTAAAAGGGATTTCTGTATGTAAAGTATTGAAAGCTGTTAAACCAGCTTTAATCTTAGCTTTTATTTCCAAATCATCGAGTCTTGCCTTACCTGCAACGATTCAACATATGGAAAAAAATCTACACATTAAAACACAATTTAGTCGGTTTATTTTACCTTTATGTATTTCTGTTAACATGAATGCATGCGCAGCTTTTATCTTAATTACTACGCTTTTTGTTGCAATGGCAAATGGGGTTACTTTTTCAGGGTTTGAATTAATTGGTTTTATTTTTCTATCCACATTAGCTGCCATGGGTAACGCGGGTATTCCTATGGGATGCTTTATGTTAACAACAGCTCTTTTATCAAATATGAATATCCCAGTAACGTTAATGGGTATTATTTTACCTTTTTATGCCATTATTGATATGCTGGAAAGCTCGATTAATGTATGGTCTGATGTTTGCGTGACGACTATTATCGCAAAAGAAAATAATGGCATCATATCAGATGAAAGTCATCAGAATATCAATTAAATATTGACCCAATGAGCCGTATAATATGTCAACCCATCTTGCCATTATCATGGATAATATTCGAACAATTCATGTCGAAAAAGATTCTTCATTACGTCTTTTGCTAGCAGCTCAAAACAAAAAATGGCACATTTACTATATGGAGCCTAGTGATATATTTTATGACAATGGCTTAGTCATGGGACGAATAACACCCATTCAAGTTACACTGAATGCGCAAAATTGGTATCATTTGTCTTCTCCAATCATTCAGCCTATTCAATCATTAGACGTGATTTTAATGCGTCAAGAGCCACCTTGTCATTCAGAGTATATTTATACTACTTATTTATTAGAATTAGCCGAAAAAGCGGGTGTCTTCGTTTTTAATAAACCAAGTAGTTTACGAAATTTTAATGAAAAATTTTTTATCACAGCTTTTCCAAAATGCATTCCAGCAACATTAATCACACGAAGAATAGAACAATTGAATGCTTTTATTGATCAAGAAAAAAAGGTGGTCTTAAAACCACTTGATGGCATGGGAGGACGATCTATCTTTCGCGTCACGCACGATGATTTGAATCGATCGGTTATCTTAGAACAAATCACTCAATATGGAACACAAACGATTATGGCTCAACGTTTTATTCCAGAAATACAAGCTGGAGATAAACGCGTTCTGATGATTAACGGGCAAGCTTTACCATACGCTTTAGTTAGAAAACCGAAAGCAAATGATTTTAGAGGTAATTTAGCAGCCGGCAGCAGTCACTCAGGGCAACCGTTATCTCAAAAAGATCAATGGATAGCAAAACAAGTAGGGCCTACACTTAAAAAACAAGGATTATTATTTGTTGGTTTAGATATTATCGGTGATTATTTAACAGAAATCAATATCACAAGTCCAACCTGTATTGCAGAATTAGATCAAGCCTTTCATCTCGATATTGCAACATTAGTCCTAGATAAAATAGAACAAAGCATACAAAAAACATCTTCATCATAATATAAATATCTTGACACATAACACAACTCTCTCTATTCTATTTAATCAAGTTAATCAGACAGTCGCTGCAAATTTTTTGCAGAGGAAAGTCCGGGCTCCAAAGGGAAAAGCGCCAGGTAACGCCTGGGAAGCGAAAGCTTACGGAAAGTGCAACAGAAAATAAACCGCCTAATCATATTAGGTAAGGGTGAAAAGGTGTGGTAAGAGCACACCGCATGACTGGCAACAGGGCATGGCATTGCAAACCCCGCTTGGAGCAAGGCCAAATAGGAACTCATTGATGCGTCCCGTATCGAGTTCGGGTAGGCTGCTTGAGGGATTCGGTGACGATTCTCCTAGATGAATGACTGTCATATTTGTACGCAGATACACAGAACCCGGCTTATGATTAACTTGTATTGATAGCACAGATAGAGCCGATCCACCAATCGGCTCTATCTGTGCTATCAATATCTCAAATCAATAAAAATATTTTTTTATAAAAAACCGATATACAGATCGATTCTATACGATACTACATGACGAACTGATTGCAAGATTAAAAATTAGTTTGTATAAATTCTCACTAAGTTTTAAAATTGTATTTTATACGCTTTATACACTTGATAATACCGTACGCATTATCATGACAGAGAATTTAAAATATCTATTTATTGCTCTAAGGTGAATCATTGTGGAAAAAGTTCTTCCTTTAGAGCTTTGGCAGCGTTGTGTTAATATCTTAAAAGATGAAATACAACAACAACATTTTAATACTTGGTTGCGCCCATTAAAAGTATTAGCTGGCGAGGATACACTGTGTTTATTGGCCCCCAATCGCTTTGTCAGCGATTGGCTCAAAGAAAATTACTTAAAGCGCATAGAAGAAATTATTGAAGACTTATCGAACGGTGACGCGCCAGCTATTGTCTTAAGTTTCGCTTCAAAAAAACCAGCCTTCACAAAAATCAAAACCACTTCACAACAGCAAGATGCTAAATATGAAAATTTCACCTCAGAGAAAATAAATCCTCTCAGTTTTTCAAAAAAAACTGATTTTTTAACCATGAAAAAACAAGTATCAACCTTTATCACAAAATGCGAGATATCACCTAATAAACTCACAAATTTATCTAAAAAAAATGAACATGAATCACAAAAAACACTTGATTTAGACTTAGATTTCGATTTGTCTCCACCATCCACAACACGTTATACTCATTTATCGCAGATAACACCACCTTTTCAATCTTTACAAGAACAAAAGTCACTCAATCATTCGAAACAAATCACTACAACACCTTCAACCGTTTTATCACAACGGCTGAAACAACATAAATCAATGCAGCAAACAAAACAAGAAACACCTCTTTCAGCTTCTAATCATGATATTTCTTTAATAAAAAAAACAATCGCTATAAAAAAACACCCATCTCTTAATCAATTGTTTACATTTGATAATTTTGTTGAAGGTCCTTCTAATCAACTGGCTTTATCCGCTGCAAAAGAAATTTCACAAAAATCAAATAAAGCCTATAATCCTTTATTTTTATACGGAGGAGTCGGTTTAGGTAAAACACATTTAATGCATGCTTTAGGAAATCATTTATTAACATTAGAAAACAATAAAACAGTTGTCTATTTGAGTTCAGAACGATTTGTATCTGATATGATTAAAGCGTTACAATTAAATGCTATTAATGATTTTAAACGATACTATCGATCAGTTGATGCTTTATTAATTGATGATATTCAATTCTTTTCTAGAAAAGAAAGATCACAAGAAGAATTTTTTCATACTTTTAACTCTCTATTAGAAGAAGGGCGTCAAATTATTTTAACGTGTGATCGTTATCCTAAACAAATTTCAGGTATTGATGAACGATTAAAATCTCGCTTTGGATGGGGGTTAACAGTTGCCATCGAACCGCCTGAATTAGAAACACGCGTTGCTATTTTAATGAAAAAAGCAGAACAAGCAAAAATAGATCTCCCAACAGAAGCTGCATTTTTCTTAGCACAACGACTACGGTCTAATGTAAGAGAATTAGAAGGTGCTTTAAAACGTGTCATAGCAAGCGCACATTTTATTAGAGAACCTATTAGCGTTGCCTTAATTAGAGAAGCTTTAAAAGACCTTTTAGCATTACAAGATAAATTAGTGAGTATAGACAATATACAACGCGTTGTATCAGAGTTTTACAAAATTAAACCTGCAGATATTTTATCTAAAATTAGAGCAAGAAATATTTCATTCCCTAGGCAAATTTCTATGGCCTTAGCAAAACAGCTTACCACACATAGCTTGCCGGAAATTGGCGACGCACATGGAGGTCGAGATCATACTACAGTCATTCACGCTTGCAGAAAAATAAAAGAACTACTCATTGATGATAAAAATTTTATCAATGAATTTCACCAATTACTTAATATACTTACGACTTAGGCTTATTTTTTATGAAGTTTTCTATTAATAGAGATGCCTTATTAAAACCATTACATATGATATCTGGCATTGTTGAACGAAAACAAACAAGCAGCATATTATCTAATGTTTTATTAAAAATAGATGGATCCACTTTATTATTAACCGGTACAGATTCTGAAATAGAATTAATCGGCTCTATCAATATACTCGAAGTATTTCAACCAGGATCAACAACATTATCAGCGCGAAAATTATTTGAAATTTGTAAATCTTTACCTGAAAATAATGAAATTTTAATTACAGAAGAAAAAGATAGTGTTGTTTTAAGCTCAGGTAATGCTACTTTTAAATTATTGACAATAGCCCCTGAAAAATTTCCATCTATTGAAGATGAACCTGATTCTTTATATCTCACTATAGAGCAGCAAACATTAAAACGACTTATTGAAAGCACAAGCTTTTCCATGTCCAATCAAGATATTCGTTTATATTTAAATGCCATGTTATTCGAGATAACTTGTAACAAATTACAAACTGTCGCTATCGACGGGCATCGTATGGCTATCGCAAATACAGCTATTGATATTGCAGATCCGGATACTTTTTTTCAATTTATTATGCCTAGAAAAGGTGTCTTTGGTTTATCTAGACTGGTGACACAAAATAATAATAATCAGATCACCTTAACTTTGAACAAAAAACATATTCGCGCAAAAACTGATGATTTTATTTTTACATCTGCATTAATTGATTGTCGGTTTCCAGTGTATGATCGTGCTATTCCTAAGAATATTGATAAAATTGTTGTCATTGAAAAAGAAGCCTTTCGAAACGCACTCAATCGAGTGGCTATCTTATCTTATGAAAAAAATAAAAAAGTATTACTATTGATTGAAAAAGATAAAATCACCTTAACATCAAAAAATCCAGAAAATGAAAAAGCAACAGAAATATTACCAATACAATATGGCGGCCTTGAAATCAAAGTGAATTTTAATGTCCATTATTTATTAAATGTATTAAATGTCATTACAGGCCACTCTGTCAACTTAGAATTTGGCATGCCAGACAATGGCGTGATTATGAGAGATGATACAGATCAATCTGCTGTATATGTTATTATGCCAATCAATTTATAAATTTTGAATGCAACTCAATATTGATACAGTATGTCTATTCAAAAATTAAAAATTACACATGTTCGCAATCTAAAATCAATCATATTAGAACCCTCAGCTTCAATTAACTTATTTTCAGGTCACAATGGAAGTGGCAAAACAAGTTTATTAGAGGCCATTTATTTTTTAGGATTAACTCGTTCTTTTAGAACTAATAAAATGTTATCATTTATCAGTGAGTCACATCAAAATTGCTCAGTATATGGTAAAATAGTCCATAACTCTAACATTATGGACTTAGGCGTCAGTCGAACAATAAACAATAAACAAAAAATAAAAATTGAAGGTGTTACACGGCAATCTGTTGCTGAATTAGCACACTATTTACCAATTCAATTAATTCATCCAGATTCTTTTACTTGTTTACAAGCAGCGCCCTCCATACGAAGAAAAATATTAGACTGGGGTGTTTTTTATCATCATCCACAATTTGGTGTCATTTGGAAAATGATGTATCTTAGTCTTAAGCATCGAAATGCGTTATTAAGGAGCAAAAGGTATACACAAATCGAATTAGATACCTGGACAAAAACATTCTTAGAGTCTGCAACTCAAATTCATATTTTACGCATGCAATATATCGCACAATTAATACCAGAATTCAAACATATTATTTACTCGGAAACAAAGCTTCAATCAATTGATATAACCTATTATCCAGGGTGGAATGATATAACCGATTTACGTCATGTTTTAGCAAGCAATCAATCAAAGGATATGGCATTAGGCTATACAACAGCAGGCCCTCAAAGAGCTGATCTTAAAATAACTTATCAAGGCCGGTTGGCCTCAGATATCTTATCTAGAGGGCAACAAAAAATATTAGTCTGTGCTTTAAAAGTAGCTCAAGGTAAATTATTCGAAAAAACTCACAAGCAGCGCTGTGTATTTTTAGTAGATGATTTACCTGCTGAGCTAGATCCAGAACATTGCGAGCAATTCATCAATATGATTAATCCGCTATTCAGTCAATTCTGGCTTACAGCTATCAATACAGAACAATTACAGCCTTTTTTTTCAAAAAAAACAATAAAAATGTTTCACGTGGAACATGGCGCTATCAACAACTAAAAATACAACCAATTGATTTATATAATATATACTTCCTTCTGATTCATTTTAATCAGAAAACTGATCATCTGAATAAAATAGATAATATACTTGATAATCTGTTAATAGCGCCTTGAATCATACGATAAAGACAAGGATCCATCTTCATTTTTTAAAACAATATACTAAAAAATTATACAATCCACACATATTGTATAGCTGCTATCTATGTCATGAAAACGTTTTCAAGTCATAAAGATACTATATTAAGCTTATAAATAACATCAATGCCTATCGCATGAAGATAAGTTGATATCTTAAAAAGTATTCGCTTCACTATAATATGAAAACGTTTTCATATTATAATTTGCACTTATTGTAAATAATGAACGTTTTTATGATGCTGAACAATAAAATATACTGTATATCCTATTTTTGATTTTTTAAATTGAATTAATTGGATCATATTGTGTTAAAATTAGAGCTACAGAAATGATCTAGTTGTTTATTTATTAGGAGAAATCACATGTCGGAGAACAGTTATGATGCGTCAAATATTAAAGTATTAAAAGGTTTAGATGCTGTTCGAAAACGCCCTGGCATGTATATCGGCGATACAGATGATGGTTCTGGTTTACATCATATGGTATTTGAAGTCGTTGATAATGCCATTGATGAATCTTTAGCGGGATATTGCTCTACAATATCGATTATAATTCATGAAAATAATGCAATTACTGTGAAGGATAATGGGCGAGGCATTCCAGTAGACCTGCATGAAGAAGGTATTTCTGCAGCAGAAGTTATTATGACTGTACTACATGCAGGTGGTAAATTTGATAACAATTCTTATAAAGTATCAGGTGGCTTGCATGGTGTAGGCGTTTCTGTTGTCAATGCTTTATCCAAGCACTTAAAGCTCACTATCTATAGAAATGGAAATATTTATCAACAACATTATGACCATGGTGTTCCACGTGGAACATTAGATATTATTGGAAAAACAGAACAAACAGGGACTGAAATTTATTTTCTACCGTCTCCTGATACGTTTACACGCACTGATTTTCATTTTGATATTCTAGCCAAACGATTAAGAGAATTATCTTTTTTGAATTCAGGGGTGCATATTATCCTAACAGATGAAAAAAATAAACGCGAAGAATCGTATCAATATCAAGGCGGACTCAAAGCCTTTGTAGAGTATTTGAACAAAAATAAATCACCTGTTAATGAAGTATTTTATCTTACATCAGAGCACGAAGAAGGCGTTTTAGTAGAAATTGCAATGCAATGGAATGATGGTTTTCAAGAACATATTTTATGTTTTACAAACAATATTCATCAACGTGATGGCGGTACACATTTAGCTGGTTTTCGTTCTGCCTTAACACGAACATTGCATCATTATATTGAAAAAGAAGGTTTCTTAAAAAATAAAAAAATTGTAACCGCTGGTGATGATGCTCGAGAAGGTTTAACAGCTATTGTTTCAGTCAAAGTACCTGATCCTAAGTTTTCTTCTCAAACTAAAGACAAACTAGTATCTTCAGAAGTAAAAACAGCTGTCGAACAAGAAATGGGTTCTTTATTTTCAGAATATTTGATAGAAAACCCTCAAGAATCTAAAGTGATTGTAGGCAAAATGATAGATGCAGCTTGTGCTCGAGAAGCGGCTAGAAAAGCGCGAGAAATGACACGACGAAAAGGTGCTTTAGATATTGCAGGCTTACCTGGCAAATTGACTGATTGCCAAGAAAAAGATCCAGCATTATCAGAATTATACTTAGTGGAAGGAGACTCAGCAGGTGGGTCAGCTAAATCAGGTCGAGATCGTAAAACACAAGCGATTTTACCTTTAAAAGGAAAAATATTAAATGTAGAACGAGCACGTTTTGACAAAATGTTATCTTCTGTAGAAGTTGGCACATTAATTACAGCATTGGGTTGCGGCATAGGTCGTGAAGAATTTAATCTCGATAAAGTTCGATATCATCGTATTATTATTATGACTGATGCTGATGTTGATGGTGCTCATATTCGAACGCTACTATTAACTTTTTTCTTTAGACAACTGCCTGAATTAATTGAAGCTGGTTATATTTATATAGCACAACCTCCTTTATACAAAGTCAAATCAGGGAAGCAAGAGCAATATTTAAATAATGAAGCAGACTTAAAATCTTACTTAACTTCTATAGCCTTAGCAGATATTTCATTATACCCAGATGAAAATGCACCACCTATTACAGCAAAAGCTTTAGAAGAACTAGTGCAAGCTTATCAATTAGTAGAAAATATTATTCATCGTTTAGCTCATTATTATTCTGAAGAATTATTAAATGAATTAATATATTTAAATAAATTAGATATATCAGATTTAAATGATGAAAATAAAATGTCTACTTGGTGCCATGCATTAGAAAAACGTTTAGAGAATAAAACTTATTTAGGCCATTCTTTTCAAGTTTCGACACAAGAAAATAATTCACTATGGCTTCCTACGATTAAAATAATTATGAATGGAATAGAAAAAACATATACTTTTAATATAGACTTTTTTAAATCAAAAGACTACGACACTTTAACTAGTTTTGGCTCTAAAATAAACAATCAACTAGAAGATAATGCTTACATACAAAAAGAAGATGGAACACGTCGTACTATTGTAGAGTTTGGAGAAACTTTACGCTGGATTTTAAATGAAGCTTCAAAAAAACACTATATTCAACGATACAAAGGCTTAGGAGAAATGAATGCAATACAATTATGGGACACAACAATGAATCCCGAAGTGCGTTGCATGAGCCAAGTTAAATTAATAGATGCCATTTCTGCTGATCAAGCTTTCACTATGCTCATGGGTGATCAAGTAGAACCTAGGCGAGAATTTATTGAAGAGAATGCACTCAAAGTGAAAAACTTAGATATATAGTATATGATTCAATATAATTGTTTTTAAATAGAATATTAATACTAATTACAGGTCTTAATAATAAAGGCCTACCGTCTTTATCAATCGTTATATTATACATAATATGAGACCTT
>JAAOIJ010000070.1 GCA_015163815.1 Endozoicomonadaceae bacterium | reverse complement strand
ATGATATATCATCTATTTCATCTATTTCATCTATTTCATCTATTGTTTCTAACTTAGTTTGTGTCTTGCATATAGATACAGCATTTTTATGATGATGGCAGAATTTTTCAGGTTTAATAAATGGATTTTGCCTAATTTCAGACGCTGCAATGCCGCCTAATGATACATGATTCATATTACACCTCTGTATTTGTTATTTTTTATTTGTATAAAAATAAAGACAATATGCCAGTATACATTTTTATCATCCAGTTAGATGTAGATGAATAAAATCATTTTTGAAATTGACTTTAATTTTTATCTCTGATAGCAGGTTAGACCAGTAAGTAAGATAAATAATTCAATAAATGTTAGTACATAAAACCTTAATGTCATAAAATATAACAAATAATGGCAATTAATATTCAATAATACATTTAAATAAATATGATAAAGTTAAATCATATAGGCATATGGTACTATCATTTTTTTAAAAAATTCCTATTTTTTACAATCAATTGATAAAAAAGAGAAGCATATACTATCTACAAATTGATTGAGAGAGACCCTCTTATTTTTATCAATTATGTAAAAATATACAACAGAATCATCTAGTGGAACGTAAGCCATTGTTTTATATGCATGTATTACACTTATTACTTGTAGATACACAAGATAAATGCAATAAAGAAGAATGCTTTCAACTGTTATATACGGATCATTATCATAGTGTATTCGATATAATTTGCTCGATGCAATCTGCGAAACTAACCTCTCTACTGCTTCAGATAATACAAAAATGTGATGCACATCAAATCATATCTCTGCTAGACAACAAACATAATACAACAATATCTGCATTTGAATATATATGTAAAATAAGAAAGAACGATATCAATGATAATTTAGATGATGTTGCAAAAAATCTAGATTCTCTTTTAGAGTATATTGTAAATAAAAGTGGAACTTCCAGCATTGATAAACTTTTTCAGACGGAGTCATCTCACTATAGGCTCATGAATATCGCCTTTCATCACCAGAAAGGCACTGGAATTGAAGAAAATGCCGACATTTCAGAAGCTGAAAGAATGAAAAGTCTTAAAAACAATGAAAAAACTCTAATGGATTTTTTACTAACAGCTGAAGATATAGAAACAAAAGCGTTCAAATCTACTGGATATGCAGAAGTACAGCGTTCATACACCCCTGAAGGTGAGCGATCTGAGCTACAGCGGGTTTTAATGAGATTTTTCATAAAATGCTGCCAAGCACCCGGTTTTCCCATTCATAGTCAGAATATACCTTCATGGGTTAAAAAGCGTAGATAATATTGAGTCAATTCTGAAGAAATCATTTTTTTTAAAAAACAATTGAAACGACTAAGTCAGAAGTATCAAGTGTAAAGAAATCAGGCGCGACAAAAACCTTGCTATCCAAGCAATCATCGTACAGTATACCAATTTCGAATAAAATACGCATTTATCTCATCTCCAATTATACTGTGCAGTATATTCCTTCGTCGATTTCCTTTTGTCCTTTTTTTAATAAAATCAATGAAAAAAGCGTCATTTTAAATCAAAAACTTATTCAAGCCATCTAATATGATGCTCATACTTTAAATAAAATAATGTGTCATATCAATAAAATAACACCTAGACAACTCAAACAGGTTTTGACTGATACAAGTGACAGAGAGCATAAAATAGACTGTTGTTTTGTATGTATATCAAATCAACAGAAAGGCATGAATTTTGCCTTAAAAAAATCACAAGACGAAGCAACATTGCACTTCACATAGCTTCTATGAAAACAAAAGGAAAACGACAAAGGAATATGCTACACAGTAGAATTAGACATGAAGTGTATCCTATGTTATGCAGAGTTGGCATACTGTACGATGATTGCTTGGATAGCATAGCTTTTATCATGCTTGCATTTTTCACACTGATATCGATGATCAAGTCGTTTCAATGATTTTTTAAAAAAATTGATTTCTTTAGGATGAACGATCTATTTTTCATTTCAAAAAAAAACAATATCTTCATCAAGACATATATTTTATATTTTTCATATGATAATCTATTTCGCAAACAACCTTCATGAAATCATCATAGAAGTTATTATCTGATTGAAATAAAGGAAATATAAGACTCATGAGACTACTTGATACTGATTTTGATGCTTATCTATCAGATGAATTATGTTTGTTAAAAAATAATATAAAGCAATTTTCCACCCTTGAAATCGCACCGTTAGCAGAACAAATCGATCTCAATAATGATTTCCCTGCACATCTTTGGAAAAAAATGGGCGCATTAGGTGTATTAGGTATCACGGCTGATGAGCAATATGGCGGTTCAAATGCTGGTTACTTAGCCCATGTGATTGCAATGGAAGCCATTAGTTGTGCTTCAGCTTCTGTTGGATTAAGTTATGGCGCGCACTCTAATTTATGTGTTAATCAATTGAATAGACATGGAAGTCCGCAGCAAAAAAAACAATATTTACCTCGATTAATGACAGGTGAACATATTGGAGCCTTAGCGATGAGTGAATCGAATTCAGGATCTGATGTCATCAGTTTATCTTTAAGTGCTAAAAAACAAGGAAACCATTATATTTTAAATGGAACAAAAATGTGGATCACCAATGGCCCAGATGCACATGTTATCATTGTCTATGCAAAAACAGATCCAGAGAAAGGAAGCAAAGGGATCACAGCCTTTTTAATTGAAAATACATTTCCAGGATTTAGTCATGCGCAAAAATTAGATAAATTAGGCATGAGAGGATCGAATACTTGTGAGCTTGTTTTTTCAGATTGCGTCGTCCCAGAAGAGAATATATTAGGTCATTTGAATGAAGGAGTCTCTGTTTTAATGAGTGGGTTAGATTACGAACGCTTAGTACTTGCTGCAGGGCCTGTAGGTATTATGCAAGCCTGTTTAAATCTTGCCTTACCTTATACTCAAGAACGAAAACAATTTAATCGCCCTATTAATCAATTTCAATTTATTCAAGGTAAACTTGCCGATCTGTATACACAACTCAATAGTGCTCGTTCTTATTTATATACAACGGCTTTATTAGCTGATAAAGGTAAATTAACTCGACAATTAGCCGCTTCTGTTATTTTATATTGCTCAGAAAATGCAACACAAGCCGCATTAAATACCATTCAAATATTAGGTGGCAACGGATATACCAATGATTATCCAGCAGGTCGCTTATTACGAGATGCAAAATTATATGAAATTGGTGCTGGCACTTCTGAAATTAGGCGCATGTTAATTGGACGAGAACTTAGTTATCTCATATCCAAAGGAAGTTGTTAATATGTCCACCATGGAAACTCATTCATCTGCATCCTTTTCATCTTATGCAGACCATATGCAATCTTTAGTGCGTGATTTAAAAAAGAAAGTTTCAGTTATTATTAAAGGTGGCACTGGATATGATCGACACTTAAAAGCAGGTAAAATGCTTGTTCGAAATCGCATTGAATTATTATTAGACCCAGGATCCCCTTTTTTAGAAATCGGTCAATTTGCAGGGCATGAACAATACGATGAACCTACACCTGCAGCCGGTGTTGTAGCTGGCATTGGTCTCATCCACCAACAATTTTGCATAATTATTGCGAATGACCCGACCGTAAAAGGAGGGGCTTATTACCCTCTGACAGTAAAAAAACATTTACGAGCACAATATATTGCCATGGAAAATCACTTACCTTGTCTTTATCTTGTCGATAGTAGTGGTGCAAATTTACTCCATCAATCCGATTTATTTCCTGATAAAGAAGGCTTTGGGCGTATTTTTTTTAATCAAGCTAAAATATCAGCTTTACAGATTCCACAAATTGCTATTGTACTCGGTTCTTGTACCGCTGGAGCTGCCTATATTCCTGCCATGTCAGAACAAACAATCATTGTAAAAAATCAAGGCACTATTTTTCTAGGAGGCCCTCCTTTAGTCAAAGCTGCTACAGGTGAAATTGTCACAGCCGAAGAATTAGGAGGCGCTCAAGTACATACTGAGACTTCTGGATTAGCCGATTATTTAGCAGAAAATGAACATCATGCTTTCAATATCGCTAGACATATTGCATATCATTTTAATCGTTCAACAATCAAAATTCCAAATATTAACGCGATTCAACCTCCAAAATATGACGCTAAAAGCTTATACAGTCTGATACCTGACACTTTAAAAAAAACCTATGCAGTACAAGATATTATTTTAAGATTAGTCGATGGATCAGTATTTGATGAATTCAAACCTTTATATGGTAAAACATTAGTTTGCGGTATTGCTACAATATGGAATGAAAAAATTGGTATTATTGCAAACAACGGTATTCTATTTTCAGAATCCGCGCAAAAAGGGACTCACTTTATCCAATTATGCTGCCAGCAAAAGATTCCTTTACTGTTTTTACAAAATATTTCAGGCTTCATGATTGGTAAACGTTATGAAGCTGCTGGCATTGCAAAACATGGCGCAAAGATGGTCAATGCAGTTGCTTGTGCCTCTGTTCCTAAATTAACAGTTATCATTGGCGGTAGTTTTGGCGCTGGTAATTATGGTATGTGTGGTCGAGCTTATGATCCTCGTTTTCTTTGGAGCTGGCCTAATGCTAGAATTGCCATTATGGGAGGAGAACAAGCGACTAACGTCATTAGTACAATCAAAGAAAACACATTAAAAAAACAAAATCAATGCTGGAATACAGAAGATAAAATGGCTTTTAGGCAAACACTTTTAAATCAATATGAGCAACATAGTTCACCGTATTACGCAAGTGCTCGATTATGGGATGATGGCATTATAGACCCAGCTGATACAAGAGATATACTCGGTTTATCGCTTCTTATTGTGAAGCAAGGGCCAATACAAAAAACACAATTTGGTGTATTTCGAATGTAATACGCAAATCAATCTTTTTTTCTTCGACTGATCACGATATAATAACTGTCAATTCATACGGAATCAAACAACGCCTAATCGCTATGCTCTTAGCTATCAGACATAGATCCGGTAAAACGATCAGGTTGACATTTTTTTTCACAGAATGATCAAATGAAAGACATAATGTATAGCTCGAGTATCAACTGATCTCTCAAGGCTCTCGCATTTTTTATAAACTAATGAGTTAATAGGTATAAATGCATGCAATCTCCTTTTATTGATATCAGCTATTCAGATGATGGTGTCGCACAAATCACACTGAATAGACCTGAAAAAAGAAATGCATTAAATAAAGAAATGATTCTTTTTATGCAAACTGTACTCAACAAATGGTCTACTGATAAGCAAATTCGGATCGTCGTATTAAATGCAAAAGGTTCTTGTTTTTGTGCCGGCGCAGATCTCGCTTGGATGACAGAATCCATTCAACATACTGATGAAGAAAATTTATACGATATTCAAGTTTTTGCTGATTTACTCAGTACACTCTATACTTTTCCTAAACCTGTTGTCACAGTCGTTCAAGGAGAAGCTTATGGCGGCGCCATGGGTCTCATTGCAGCTTCTGATATCGCTATTGCACAATACGATTCACAGTTTTGCCTGAGTGAAGTAAAAATAGGATTAATTCCTGCTATTATCAGTCCTTATCTCGTGAATACGATTGGCATACGACATACACAGCGTTACGCAATATCTGCTGAAACTTTTTCAGCAGATATTGCTAAAAATATCGGCTTAATTCATGAAACAACCGAAAAAGAAACATTACAACCTTGTTTACAAAAAATCATCAAATCACTACAATTATGCAGTCCCGATGCGCAACATAAAACTAAATCATTACTACAACATGTACAAAAAACAGCCAGCATCACCCCTGCTTTAATACAAGATACAATTGAATTAATTACAAAGACACGGATTAGTCCTGAAGCGCAAGAAGGGAGCAAAGCTTTTTTAAATAAAAGAACACCGAGTTGGGTTAAATGATTCAAACATTATTAATTGCTAATCGAGGTGAAATTGCTTGCCGCATTATTCGCACAGCGAAACGATTAAATATCAAAACAATTGCTATTTATTCCACACCAGACAAAAATAGTTTAGCTGTTAACATGGCAGATGAAGCATTTTGGGTTGGTGAAGCTGAAGCTAAAAATAGTTATTTACAGATGGATCCTATTCTGGATATTGCAAAAAAAACACACGCTGATGCGATTCATCCTGGTTATGGCTTTTTATCAGAAAATGCACAATTTGCTGATAAAATAAAACAAGCTAATCTTTTATTTATTGGTCCTTCATCTGAAGCAATACGTGCGATGGGAGATAAAGCCACCTCAAAACAACTCATGATGCAAGCTAACATTCCCTGTTTATCGGGTTATGAAGAGTCTATCCCTAATAATGAGACATTAATTCAAAATATACAAACATTATCCTACCCTTTATTAATCAAAGCTTCCGCTGGCGGTGGTGGGAAAGGGATGCGTATTGTCCATGATCATCAAGATCTGCTCATACAATTAAATAATGCTCGACGTGAAGCCATGAATTCATTTTCTGATGATCGTCTGATTATTGAACCTTTTTTAATGAATGCACGTCATGTAGAAGTTCAAGTTTTTTTTGACCAGCAAGGCCAAGGTCTTTATTTATTTGACCGGGACTGTTCAATACAGCGTCGATATCAAAAAATAATTGAAGAAGCCCCTGCTTTTAATTTAGATCAAAAAACGCATCAAGCCATTGGAGAATGCGCTTTAAAAGTAGCCAAAACAGTTGCCTATCAAGGCGCTGGAACTGTTGAGTTTTTAATGGATTCTCAACATCATTTTTATTTTATGGAAATGAATACTCGATTACAAGTTGAACACCCTGTGACTGAAATGATCACGCAGATTGATTTGGTTGAATGGCAATTACGCATCGCAATGGGACTTCCTTTACCCACAACACAAGCTCAACTGCAACATACAGGTTGTGCTGTTGAAGCTCGCATTTATGCAGAAAATACACGCAAAGATTTTTTGCCAACGAGTGGACGCTTAGACCATGTCAGCTGGCCTGAGCATATGCCCAATATTCGCATTGATACAGGCGTCACGTCTTTAGATGAAGTGACTCCATGGTATGACCCTATGCTCGCTAAAATCATTGCATGGGGAGAAACACGCCAAGCTGCTTATCAACAGCTCCTCAAAGCCTTACAAAAAACAGAACTAGTAGGTCTTGAGACGAATCGTGATTTTTTAATTCAATTACTCAATCATCCAGACATACAATCTGGCAATATCAATACCGCTTGGCTAGAATCTCATTTAACTCAGATGAAATATGAACAAAATGCCTCTTTTTACGCAGGAGTAGCTGCCGCTACTTTTAGTCTTTTATTTTCAAACAACACCCCCATGACAGCCTGGCGACTGAATCAAACACAGACAGGACAGTGTATTCGTGCAATACAAAACCAACCTTATCATCTGAAGTTAACAAAAAAAGACACCATATGGGAATTTCAAATGAATGATGTGATTTTGCATTATACTCAAATTCATTTGACGTCAACACAATGTATTCAAATACAAGATGCAATCAATAGCACCACACGAACCTGCTCTATTGTGATGCATCAATCGAATATAACAGTGATAACAGATCAACATACCATTACTTTAGAACAACCAAACTATGAAATGATGAAAGCCTCTCCTCAGCATGCTTTATCTGCACCTATGAATGGGCGAGTAACATCTGTCCAAATTCAACCAGACACTCAAGTAAAACAAAACGATATTTTGATGACTTTAGAAGCGATGAAAATGGAAATTAATATTAAAGCCCCCAAAGCCGGATATATTAAAAATATTTTATTTTCGCCAGGTGATTCAGTTCATGAGGGTGATCTTTTATTAGCTTATGATGAAACAATACCATGACATTCAATTTACCCAAAGAAGTTCAAATTGTAGAAGTAGGGCCACGCGATGGCTTGCAAAATTTATCCATCTGCTTATCTATTGAAGATCGCATTGATTTAATTAACCAATTATCAGAAACAGGTTTATCCTGCATTGAGGTCGGTAGTTTTGTCTCAAAAAACAAAGTACCTCAAATGGCAAATACTGCTGATGTATATCGTCAAATTAATCGAAAAGCAAATATATCATACCCAGCTTTGACGCCTAATTTGCGTGGATTAGAAGATGGATTAGCTGTCAATATTCAAGAAATTGCTATTTTTGGATCTGCTTCCAATACTTTTTGTGAAAAAAATATGAACTGTAGTCGCGCTGAAAGTATTCAACGTTTTCAATCCATTATCAACACAGCACATCGCCATAAAATACGCGTAAGAGGCTATTTATCTTGTATTGTCACGTGCCCTTACGAAGGATTCATATCTCCTGACGAAACCACAGAACTTGCCAGCATTTTATATGACATGGGTTGCTATCAAATCTCATTAGGAGATACAACAGGTACAGGAACACCACATCATATAGCCACTTTATTGAATCGTGTATACACAAAAGTATCGTCTAAAAGCTTAGCTGTCCATTTTCATAATACTTATGGGCAAGCATTAGCCAATGTATTAATCGCTTTACAGCAAGGCATTACAGTGATAGATAGCGCTATAGGCGGCTTAGGGGGCTGCCCTTACGCACCAGGCTCTACTGGCAATGTAGCATCAGAAGATTTATTATTTATGCTCGAAGGCTGCGGCATTCGCACCGGTGTTAATTTAAATAAACTCATTCAAATTAGCCAGACTTTAACGGAAAAAATAGGCTGTAAAAATACATCGCATGTCAGCTTATCACGAAAACATGATCAGCTGATATGATTTATTTCACAACATTGATACTTATTCAGCTTGCTGTCGATATTGGCCTATGACATAATTTAACGTGAAAAGCAACCTATCTGCCTCATATGTAGTTTTCTGAGGCGTTTGCATCCATACACCCTTATTTTCACCGAGTATTAGCTTTTTGAGATTCGAATTATTTGCTGCCTGTAACCTCAACAGATTCTCTTTTTCTTGCTCTAATATGATTAAGCGTTGTTTTTTTGCTCGAATATTAGCACCTAACGTGTCAGGAGACTCTTCTTTGATCTTATTGTGTAATGTTGTCATCATTATTTTTACTTTCCAGGCATCCTTGATATCCCATGCTTTTTTAAATTGGCCTTCTATGATATCGAGATCTTTCGTTAAAGTTTTATTCTCTCCTTCAATCTCCTTCAAGTCAGATTCAGTCAATTGCAGTATTTCTTCTCCAGTATTAATACTCTTGGAGCTCAATATGACGATATTCTCTTGGAGGTTACGTGCTTTTTCTTCATAAGTGCATGCAAGATTCCGGCATACGTAATCTATTGAAGATTCTTGTTTTTTTAAGAAGTCAAAATAATCGCCTAAATTATCCATGTTAGCATATGTTAACGTGACAGTACTTTTAGCTGGAACTTTTGGTTCCTGAGTAAGAAATGATGTAGCTGATTGATAATGCTGTTTAATTTTAACCGCAGTTTCCTGATTGTCTGAAATCACAGGTTGACTCTGAGGTTGATTTGAATAGCTTAACATTTTAATAAAAAAATCTTTTTTATCTACAAGTGCTTTCTCTTCTTTCTGTAACATTATTTTTTCATTAGTACTCTTCGTTTCTTGATTATTCATAACTTGTACAACATGCTGGATATCCCTTCCTGATGCTTTTGCCTCGTTTCTTAATACTTGTTTTTGTTTTAATCTTACTTCATCTTTTTCTTTCAGTTTGTCTAATTTTACTTTCAATACTTTATGACTTTCGTTCAATTCATAAATGTTTGCTTGTACAAAAGACATTTCATCAGATACAGCATCATAAAATTCATCGTCATCATCAATATAAACATCTAAATCAGTAGTATCTATTTGAATTATAGTTTTTGTTAACAGACTTGGACTCTGATAAGCAGAATCTTTTGTTTTGGTTGAACTAGAGTCAACTTTAGATTTTACACTATCTGCACTCTGACCAGATGCTGCACGCTGATTAAAAACTGGGCTATTGTCGCTCGATGACTCAGCTGACAAGCCTTCTTCCGTAGGCTGTGGATTTAATTTTGAACTTGAATTAATATTATACATCAATGACTTCTCCTACTATTAATACATCTAAATCTTATATAAATCACATATCAATATAATATAAAGCCATATTTTTAATAAAAAAATATTGAAATATACTCATCTTTATATTTATATTTATATTTATAAGTATATTTAACATATCAGATCAGCAATACATTAAATAAGTAGTAACTGATTGCATGCGTCAAAAATACAACAGTTTATCTTTTTTATAGACGAAATGATGATTTAATGAAAAAATGAGCCATAATAAAACAAATAAGATCACAATATCATCAAATAAAGACCACACAAGGGAAGGATATGTTACAAAAAATACCACATGCCGCATCACCACAGTTGATAGAACCTCATTCAAAACGTTTTATTCATCAATCTCAAGCAAAAAAAATTAAAATAACAATATGGAAAAAAATATTTTCTTTTTTTAAATCATTCGATTTCAAATTAATATCAAAAAAAATACAAGATAGAAATATTAAAAATAAGTCTCAAACGATATCTATGCTCACATCTGTAGACGCTCAAAATATACAACCTAGTATGAT
>JAAOIJ010000069.1 GCA_015163815.1 Endozoicomonadaceae bacterium | reverse complement strand
ACGAAAGCGAAATATTTTAGTGCCGAAAAAGTATTAACGCAGGCTTATTTGAAAGTAATCTGTGTTAATTTATTAAAAGCGAGTAATAAAATAGGTCATGATTTTTAGCATTTCCAGGAGGATTCCGTCTAAAATGCTCCATTTAGATGGAATCATCTTAAAATAGAACGAAATACGACTCATTTTATCATTTTTTTTGAAAAAAAATAAAAATAAACATTATTTAAAATTTATTCTCTTATTGCAAAGGTCTCAGATTTTATGAATATAGCAGATTGTGAGATTTTAGCTTTTCACAAAGCACTCAACAATAGACAGACTCATTCAACCATGAAGTGCAATACTTAAAGATTTTTCTTTTTCTCGCATCATGCCGTTAAATGCTCAATATTTTAACACTTTTCTAGATCTGTTATTAAGTGCATTTTGAATCAGTTCAAATTTCACAATCTTCTATGCCCATCAACGCTGTTTTTTGTCAGATATTGAAGAGATAATCCATTGGTATGCTCATTTAAATCGCTTTCCCAAGAAGTATAAGGTTTATAAAAATAAGATTTTATTTTCAATGCGTTCGATAAGACTTTATGCTATAGCGCCTTGATGATTTTTCATCGACAATTATAGGTCTTTTTGTTATATTGACTTGATTAGCCATAAGCCTTCTCATGTTTTTTCTTTTCTAGTGCGCTTTGTTTCTTAATATATTGATCGATCATTTTATGACTAATCTATCTTTTGTCTAATCTCAATCGCACTGAAACTTGATTTGAACCCCATTTCTTTTTGATAAAAATATCAATATATTTCATCATACTAGGAAGTATTTATCAGGTTTTCTGCTTACCTTTAATCGCCTTTCTTTTGCTAATTGATGAGCTTATTGATCATCATATTGTTTCCCTTTAGTATGTCGAAAAATATCTTTTGAAATCGTAGAAAGAGATCTTTGCAATGCTTTTCCTATTGCATGAATAGCATAATGCTTTGACAATAAGATATCAATTTGAGATATTTTTTATGCAGTAAGGTATTGATAGGCCATGCCATTTTCCTAAAAAGAAGTGATATGAATGATTAGCATTTGAGTGCTTGGGTTATACAGAATGCCTGACTATTGCACTTCACACTAGAGAAGGCAATCTATAAAAAGATTAAACTATCGAAAGCCTCACGAATTCATGCGAAGAATAGAAAAACCTTTCAGTCTTGCAATGCATGGTTGCATTACATCTTTTATAGTGATCATACTGTGTCAGCGAGTAACATGAAGAGTGTTTTGGATATATAGGTTTTATTTTTTATTCATTTAAGCAATAATATAATAAGGTGTTGCTATTTTTATTCAATTGTTTACATAGATCTCTTCGATTTTGCTTTATCAAGGTGACCTTATGGTATGTATGGTCGAACATCCTCACTAGTATGCCTGCGTCATTAACTTATGATGAATAAAAGTAAAACATTGATGATAAAAATGAATGATTTTTTTATAACGATGCTCTGTTTAATTATTTTAATTAATATTTAAATTACAATAAAGCATAAGAAAAGTGGAGATAAAAAAACATGTTAAAGCGAAATCAATGCTTTTTTTACATCAAAAAAATATGTCTTTTTTTGATGCTTTTATCTGTATCTAGTTCGCTGTTTGCAAATAAACAAGAATCAGTTGTAACACATAAAATTCAAAAAACAGAGCAAGAATTTTTGACTAAAAATGTAACAGCCATAAAAATAGCAAAAAAATTAAATATTACTATAGAGCAAGCAGAAAAAATTACTGTTTTCGATAAAATGCTCAAAGAATGCGAGTTAGATAAAAAGAAAGTGAAAGCAATTGAGGTCATGTTGGCTCGATTAGCGCGTCAAGATAATAGCTTATTGGAATCCTTTATTCAAAATTTAAACTTATTTTTACAGCCTGACAAATCACAATTGATATTAAGCTTATCCAGCATGTTAACACAACCGAGTTATTTAGTTGACTTTGCGCGACATCCTAAATTAGATTTAGAAAATTTAATAAAAAATTCAATTTATTTTGAATGCATTGCCTTCATGCAATCTAACTTAGGATTGCCTGATATGGAGCATGTTAACCGTTTAATCATGCTCATCAATCAGTATGCTAATTTAGCTGATAACAATGAAAATATGTCGAAAGAGGCAGTGAAAAATAGCATGATGACAGCATTTATGAAAATGCATTATGGACAAGGCCTCTGTTCTGTTGAATCGACTGATCAACTTTTACAATTGCTAATTTTTATTCAAACAAATGATCCTGATGATTTTGAATATCAAGCATCAAAAAATGATCAAATTGATGGGGATGCTGTTGAGAATGATCAAAATGAATCGTTTATGCCTTCTGTTGTTCAATGGTTGAATTTATTTGCAATCTTTATGGAAAAAAAAGGATTTCCAGAATTGTTAAAAGTAAAAGAGTTGGTGAGTTGGCCTGGTTTTAAAAAAGAGAAACTGTTTAAGCAAGTTTTTGATTTTGCACGACGTAATCAAGGTTCTATAGGCTATTTAATATCTGTTGATTCGTTAAATAATTTATTACAAGATATCCCTTTTAATAAGATGAAAGAGTTGGTGCTAGCCTATCATTTAATGAGCGAGGCGGCAGCAGATAAGCTGTTTACATTAGAGAATAAAGAAGTGTTATGTTATTTTTTCAAGATGCCTTGGTATAAAGAGCATATATTGTTTAAAAAACCATTTACTGATGCAAATATCGTGAGTTTAAATGCCTCTTGTATGTTTTATAATTCAAAAAAAATAACGAGATCTTCTTATCAAAATTTAAATTGGCTTGCTGCTTCTTTGTTTGTAGATAAAACTTATCATTTATTGGATTCAGTTGATTTGAGTTCTTTATTATGTAAAACATTACGGTACCTTGCTTCTCGTCAAGCGAATAGCATTTATCTTACAGAGATTAATGATCTACATGATATGATTCGTAGCTATGCACTGCAATATCGTCTGAAAGCAGCCGCGTTACCTTGGGAGACAATGAAACAAAAGTTGAATACATTGATTGATCATTTAGAGCAAGCTGAAGAAAAACAAGTGAAATCTATCAATGTAATCGAATTGAAAATATTAAAATTACTAGAACTTGCTATCTTAACGCAATTTACGCATCAAGCTCGATTAGAATTTCAAGCATCATTAAAAGAACAATTTAAAAATTTGGAGGTTTCAGGTGCCTCAAAAAGTTTGCAGCTAAAATTGAAGCTAGGTGTCATGGGGGCTCATCTTGCAGGAGGAGCCGGTAGTGTTTCTTTCACGATTGCTGTGAAGAATGACGATACCACGAGTATTTCTGTGACGACAACAGTAGAACCGGAATTATCTTTATCAATCTCAGAACATGTTATATCTTGTAATTTAGCGGGTTCCACCAGTGTAACAGTCGGTAAAGGATTTTCTTCTTTAGATCAAGTCATTGATTATTACGCAGACTATGTTTTAGTGTTATTGTTAGGTCAAAAAACAAAATTTTTATCGAATATAAAAGGGATGTTAAATGCGAATCGTGATCAAAGTTTAAAAACTGCATTATTTAATGTCGGTTCAGAATTATCCCATTATTTGTTAACCTTAGGCATTATTCGAAAATCAGATCGTGTTTTATTTAAAAATCAACAGAATATAAGTTATATTGAAATTATGGAAACGAAGTTGAGTGCTGCTGCCTCAGTGTCAGCTGGTATTGAAGCAGCTCAGTTGACAGTGGGCGCTTCAGGTCAGGCCTCTTATAGTAAAATTCAGTTTAAAAAACGCTTTAATTTTATTGAAGGCCTTATAAAAAATACCAATTTTCTTGAGAAGAATAAACGCTATTTTAGAGTGAGAAATATAGATCCTGATACAAAATTTCATGTTGATAGTGTTTTGAAAAATCAAGAACAGTCTATGGAATGGTACGAAGCTACTCGTCAGATGATTCAAGTTGTTGATCGGTATTTTAGTGAGAACAATAGTTCAGATCCGGAATATCACATATTCAAGTCGATGCTCATGAATAAGCAAAGTGAAATAGCGGCATTAATTGAAGCTTTATTTGCAGAATATAGACTTTATATTTTAACTGTCAAACAGTATGATGCGATTCATGGTAATTATCAATTATGGGAAAAACACAACATATGTGACAAAGTATCTACTTCAATAATAGATTCTGTTCGCAATTACATGCAAGATCATGCAAATTTTTACATAAAAGTGGATGCTTTTAAAAATGTAAAACATAGCTTAGAGAATGAAAGAAATGTGCATAATTTTAGAGCATTCAAAAAATGGAATGCTATTAAGAATGACCCTGGTCGTGTAGGCATGTTAAAATCGATTATTACTTCGCATGTCATGTTATGTTTGCTATATGATCAATGTGAAGCATTGCTCGCTGATGATGAGTCATCTGGTGCTGATAAAAAATATCAATTAATGTATGAAGCATATCAAAATCCAGCCATTGGTTTAGATAAAAAACAGAAAAAGCTATTATCTTGTTTTGTGAAACGACAAGCTAATTCAAAGAAAGTGTCTGGCGCTATATCTGGGGAGATCGGGTCGAATATATTTGGTGGGCCTAAATTTTCTGCCAGTGTCACACGATCTCGTTTTACGAATCATTTTATTCGTGAGGCAGATGGTGATGATCTAACCATTGAATTATCCTTTGCGTCAGGCCTTTCTCTTCTAAAACCGATGAAGTATGTAATAGAAGCTTTATCAGCATTGCCAAGTCATGCATTATTTGCAGACGCTATTCCAAAAGCTGAATATTGGAATGATATTTTCAAAAAAATAGTTGATAAATTTACTTTACAGTTTTATTTTGCAGATACTGGATACGGTTATACTTTACGGTATATTCGACTCCTTCAGAAAAATGAATTAACGCTTTCCACGCCTAATTTAACAGTTTTTGAAAGTGGTGTTGCTAGCGTTAAAATGAAAATGTCAGCTGCTACTCGCGAAACGCGTGTCTTGAAAGAATACATTGGCGATAATACTTTGTATTACTTATTTTTACAGTATCACGGCTTTAGGAGTAGCGGTAGAGCAGCTAGTGCTATTTCAAATAGTGATTATTCAAACGTTCGGAAATTAGGCCTTTCTTTAGATAAATCACTGCAACAAGATGCTTGGCATAAATTTGTAATTCAGCATACAAAAGAATTAAAACGATTATGCCATAATTTATATCAAATTCATGAGAATGCATCGAAAGAATTATTAGAATTTTTAAAGAAAGATCAAATGAAAGATTTGCCTAATAGTCATGAGTTTGAAGCCAATTTACTGCATTCGATTGCTGCTTATAACAATAGCAATAAAAAAGATAAGACGGCCTCCTATGAATGTGTGTTAGCAAACTTGAATGAATTGGTTGCAAGAGTGAGTTATTGTATGGAGGATCATGCGGAGAATGCTTTTGAATTAGCAGGATCAGATGAAACCGATGGGGCGAGTCTATCTGATCCCAGATTCATCGATATACAACAATTGTCTCAGGAAAATATAAAGGGTGAGTTGAAAATGCTTCGAAGAAGTAGTCGGCTTCAGAATAAAAAAATAGTGCATGATAGCAAATACGATGCAGAATTATCGACTAGTTGGATAAAAAAACCTATCAGGCCTAATTCAGAAGCTCGATTGAAAAAAATAAAAAATTAGCATTATTTTTTTTAAAAAAACCAACCCATGTTACCCTTTTTAAAGTAGCGTTGGTTGGTTTTTTTTTGCGTGTCGGTTTGAGATTTAAAAAAAGAACGTTCTTTATTTTTGGTCAATACGGTGCACTATAGTTTATAGTAGAATGAAAGACACTTAGGTTGAATTGAAAGGCAAATATTTGATGAGAAAAATAAATGATTGTCCTGTCATTACAATTGATGGCCCTGTTGGATCTGGTAAAGGGAGTCTGTCTTATGCCTTAGCCCGGCAATTTAAATGGAATATATTAGATAGTGGCAGCTTGTATCGTATTATCGCATTTTTAGCAAAACGTCAGAACATTCATTTACAAGATGAAAAAGCCTTAACTGTTTTAACAGAAAGTTTACAAGTTAGCTTTGACGTGATGCAGCATCATGGTTGTCAAATTTTCATTGAATCTGAATGTGTTACCGAGTTCATTCGTGAAGAAATAATCGGATTGCATGCTTCAAAAATTGCACTACTCCCCAAAGTAAGAGATCGCTTGCTGATGTATCAAAGAAATCAAGCTAAGCTACCAGGATTAGTGGCAGACGGGCGTGATATGGGGACACTGGTTTTCCCGCAAGCACCCTTAAAAATATTCTTAACAGCAACAGTAGAAGAGCGAGCAAGAAGGCGGTATCAGCAGTTGCGTGATAAGGGAAGTGATGTTAATATAGATCAAGTTTTAATTGATATAATGGATCGGGATAAACGAGATATGGAACGAAAGTATGCTCCTTTAGTTCCTGATCATGATGCTGTTTTATTAGATAATACGAAACTGAGTATCATGGAAGTTTTGAAAAAAATAACCGAAATTTCCTTGAAACGAAACATTATATAAAAAAACAGTATTCACTTGTTATGATTCCATTTTATGCCACATTTGCTTGTTTTGTAAAAAATAATGCGTAAAAATACAACGAATCAATTGAGAATATGAGCTCAATTTTCAGCATATTGTTGTATTTTTAAAATTATAATTGACATCCTTCTGAGCTGAAGGTAGGGTGATTATATTGTGTTTTTTGAGATTTTTTTATTTTTTGAAGCATAGTATCACTACATCAGGATTTAACTTAATATGAAAGAAAGCTTTGCAGAACTCTTTGAAGAGAGTCTCAGAGAAGTAGAAATGAAACCAGGCTCTATTATCACCGGTGTAATTGTTGATGTAGATGGTGACTGGGTTGTTGTCCATGCTGGCTTAAAATCAGAAGGCGTCATTCCTATTGAACAATTTCGTGATGAAAATGGCGATATCAAAATTAAAGTAGGTGATGAAGTACAAGTTGTTTTAGAAGCCGTTGAAGATGGTTTTGGAGAAACAAAACTGTCTCGAGAAAAAGCAAAACGAGCAGAAGCTTGGCAAGGGTTAGAAATTGCTTTTGAAAAGAGTGATATTATTTACGGCGTTATTAGCGGGAAAGTTAAAGGTGGATTTACAGTTGAAATTCATTCAATTCGCGCATTTTTACCCGGTTCCTTAATTGATGTGAGACCTATTCGAGATGCAACACATCTAGAAGGTAAAGAACTTGAATTTAAAGTCATTAAATTAGATCAAAAACGAAATAATGTGGTTGTTTCTCGCCGAGCTGTTTTAGAAATTGAAAACTCTGCCGAACGTGATGCTTTATTAGAAAGCATGGATGAAGGCATGGAAGTGAAAGGCATCGTGAAGAATTTAACAGATTATGGCGCTTTTGTTGATTTAGGTGGCATTGACGGCTTATTACATATTACAGATATGGCCTGGAAACGTATTCGTCACCCAAGTGAAATTGTGACTGTTGGTGAAGAAATTTTAGTGAAAATATTGAAATTTGATCGCGAAAGAAATCGTGTTTCATTAGGCTTAAAACAATTAGGTGAAGATCCTTGGAGTGCGATTAAGAAGCGCTTCCCTGAAAATAAGACCATATCAGGTGTGGTCACAAATTTAACAGATTATGGTTGCTTTGTAGAACTGGAAGAAGGTGTTGAAGGATTAGTACATGTATCTGAAATGGATTGGACTAACAAAAATGTTCATCCAAGCAAGATTGTTTCTCAAGGTGAAAAAATTGATGTCATGGTTTTAGATATTGATGAAGAGCGCCGTCGCATTTCACTCGGGATTAAACAATGTAAAGCAAATCCTTGGGAAGAATTCTCTAATCGTTATAGTAAAGGCTCCCATTTAACAGGATTCATTAAATCGATCACTGATTTTGGTATTTTTATTGGTTTGGATGGCGCAATTGATGGCTTAGTTCATTTGTCTGATATTAGCTGGCATGACTCAGGTGAAGATATTGTTCAAAATTATAAAAAAGGACAAGAAGTAGAAGCCGTAGTACTTTCTATTGATCCAGATCGAGAACGTATTTCTTTAGGTATTAAGCAAATGACTGATGATCCCTTTTCAAGATATGCTGAAGAGCATGCAAAAGGATCTATTGTATTAGGTAAGGTGTTAAGTGTTACCGCAAAAGCAGCTACCATTGAATTGACAGAAGATGTCTCTGGTGTTTTAAAAGCATCTGAAATTAGTCGAGATCGTGTAGAAGATGCTACGAATGTTTTAAAAGTTGATGAAAATATTGAAGCACGTATTGTTAGTATTGACAGAAAAAATAGAGTAATTAGTTTATCGATTAAAGCAAAAGATGAAGTGGAAGAGAAAGAAGCCTTAAAAGAGCATCGTCGTCAAGAAACGACAGCTTCTGGACCGACTACCATTGGCGATTTAATCAGAGAAAAAATGCAAAATGACGATAATGCAAATGACAAGCCATCATGATGGCTTGTCATTTGTTTATTTAATTTTATTTTAATCAATAATTTGCTTGATATATTTTTTATATTTAGTTAATTTAGAAAACAGTAATTATTAGGATCATCCTAACAATACTTGGAAAGCATAGGATACTAAACCATGACCCGTTCAGAATTGGCAGACTTGATTGCCAAGCAATATCCGTCTCTTGGGAATAAGTATATAGAAGAAGTTGTCAAAATCATTTTAGATTATATGAGTAGTACTTTATCTCAAGGAAAACGAATTGAAATTAGAGGCTTTGGTAGTTTTTCCCTACATTATAGAGCACCTCGTCGTGCTCATAATCCAAAAACTGGCCAAGTATTTCAATTAGGTTGTCAGCACGTGCCTCATTTTAAACCAGGAAAAGAATTAAAGCAATCTGTGAATGATGCGGTAGCTATGGCTACGTAATTAGCATATTCATCAGATATGTCTATTACATTGTCTCGCTGGATCAAAAGATTAGTATATTGCTTACTATTACTTTGTACCGCTATCTTTTTGACTGATTTCATCATAAATAATGATGAATCAGTTCAATTGAAGTTTTTTCAATTCCCATTATATACGTTGTCAGTATCGTCTATTATTGTTATTTTTTTTGTATTGGGAGGTTTAATTGGTTTATTGTCTTCTAGCATCATGTTAATTAAATTAACGCTATCGAATGCCTCTCTAAAGCGTGAATTAAAAAGACAAAATACAACCATTCAAAATTTTGACAAACCTCATGCTTAATCTGAGCAAAGCAGTATGCCTTTTTTTTATATTATTGATTTTTTAAATAAAATTCAGTTGATTTTATCCACAAGCACACAAGTATTTTTTTATGTTATCCCCTATTATTGTTGCACTCGACTTTTCGAATCAAGCAGATGCTTTATCTATTGTCAATCAACTTCATTGCCAGCAATGTGCTGTCAAAATAGGTAAAGAATTATTTACGGCTACAGGCCCTGGATTGATTCAACAGCTGATACAGATGCATTTTAAGATTTTTTTAGATTTAAAATTCCATGATATTCCTTCAACAACAAGTAAAGCGGTAGTGGCTGCTGCAAAATTAGGCGTATGGATGGTGAATGTGCATGCATCAGGAGGCTTTGAGATGATGCATGCTTGTCGTCAAGCATTAGATGATTTAAATTTAGAGTCACCTCCTTTATTAATTGCTGTCACTATCTTAACGAGTATGGATCAAGATGCATTACGATCGATTGGTATTCAAAATAGCGTAGAAGATCAAGTTTTGCATTTAGCTCAGCTTGCAAAAATGAGTGGAATGGATGGTGTTGTGTGTTCTGCGCACGAAGTATCAAATATTAAAGCAGTCTGTGGACAGGATTTTTTAACGGTGACACCTGGTGTTCGTTCTATCACTGAACAGCATGTCGATCAAAAGCGTGTGATGACACCAATTGAAGCTTTAGAGCAAGGTGCTAATTATTTGGTCATGGGACGTGAAATTACGCAATCTAATCATCCTAAACAGACTTTATCTCATTTGATTGATCAAGTATCACATAAGATCTAATTTGATCTACAATTTTGAAAAGAAACAGGTGTTTTCTGAAGCATAACGTAAATGTTTATATATGTTTTTATGTCGCCTCAGAGTATATCGATGTGCCGGATAAATCATGATAGTTTGACCGAGATATCTGCCGGTATGTTCTGAAAATGGGTGACAATATGGGAAAAGATCACCTTTTATTTTTATTTGCGTAATCGTCTTTTCAGCATTGATGACCTGTTGCTTTGGTAGTCTTTTGATTTGTTTTTTGGGTAAGGGTGAACTAGCAAAGACAACAGTATTGATCGGTGTTTTTTGAAAAAGAGACGCATAGGTTATTAAAGCACCGCTTTGAGCAAGACCCAACAGTGTAAGCTGTTTGATTTGTCCTTTATTTAAGGTGGTTATCAAGGTTGAAATTAATATTTGAGCTGCATCAAAATCAGCTTGTAGTATCGGTAATAATCTTTGTATTGAAGATTTGAATGATTTTTTTTGATATTTTTGAACAATTGATTGATGACCCCAGTGCGCATAACCTAAAACAAAAAACAGTGTATTAGTGCGTGAACAGCAAAATAAAAAAGCAACTAATCCAGAGGCTTGATGATACAAAGCCTGCGTTTTTGGATAATATTTAAAAAATGGTTGATGATGACTTAATTTTTTCAAATATTGTGTATCAATATACCAATGATCCTGATGTATTGATAAACTAGGATCAAGATCACTATCATGAATCATTTGTAGCGAGTGATGTATTGGATAAGCGGCTAATATTGCTTGTGTTGCCCATTCAGGTTTAACCACTTTCTGTTGTTTTTTTAAGCAAGGTTGTCTTTTAGATTGTATCGTGCTGGTTAATTTTTTTTTTAAAAAAAAATGGGTAAAACGATGTTTGAAGGTCTTCAGTCTATTCTTTTTTGGATTCAGCGGGTCATAATAAATGATTGTAGGTAAAGTAGGTTTTGATGTATACATAGTTGTTTCTTATTGAGATCCAGACTGTGTAAAATATATCGAACTATATTGAGTATATCATATTTATAATGACACTTGAAATCATGTCTATTTCAAGTTTTTGATATGTTCTAAAAGATCAATTAAAATTCATTTTATCGCATCAAATTTGATGATCGCATTCAAAGTCATATTTAGGAGCTGACATATGAATTTACACAGAGATATGGTGAACCTTTTTGGGTACAAAATAAATTTTCATGCGTTATTATAAGAGGCTTATTCAACTATGAAGTGCCATACTTAACGTAGTTACTCATGATTTAGAAGGCAAATTATTTAGGATCGACTAATATAGATTTTTCATCTTCATCATCTTCATCTTCATCTTCATCATCTTCAGCATTGTATAATATGTAATTATTTTGACATAACTCTTCATCTAAAATAGCGACAAAGCTATTAAGATCCTGTCGTTGGCAAGCCTTCCTTATATTCTTTATATAAGTTCTGAATACGTCTCCATATAAGTCACAGCCTATCTCCATGCATGTGATCAGAACAGTAACTATCTTTCGAGAGCATTTATCGTTATACATGCTCAGTATATTAGGCTTATAACAGGGGGAAAGGATCATGTTTTGTAACGCCTTGGTATATTTGAGTGTAGGATTGTCCTCTTTTATCTGTAGATTTTCATAGACTAAATCTATCAGCATATATAAATAGAGTTCATCCCTATCAAACAAGGCATATTCTAAAAAATAAGATTCTATCTTCTTGGATAGAAAATGCAAAAAAGCATAATTGCTAAATAAGTTCATTTTTTTTGTTTCAGAAAGATAATCGTTAAATATTGTTAATAATTCAGAATTTTCTTTCACATTATTCTTCTCTAATGCAGCATCCTGCTTGAATGGAATGTGGGCTATAAGCATCGAAACTGCTTTATGAGTATATATATCAAGGGGTTCGTCAGGAGTATAGTATTTTTGATCGTAACCTGCTTCTAGCAAACAAGAACTGATAATACAGATTATATTAAAAATATAAGCCGATGCTATGAATAAAAAAGATATAATAGACTGATTCAAGATTTTGTCACCACTACTACACCACTACTAATAGATGTGCCGTAGTAAAAGTAAAAGTAAAAGTAAAATTTAAAATTTCAGTCTCTGAATCGAAAAGATTATAATTCTCTTTTTATACAGAGTCAAGCTGTTTAATATATCCATCGATGATAAGCCATTGTCCAATGGAAAAACTGATAAGAAATATCTCTCCAAGGAGAGCCTGTATATCATTTCCATACTATAGCAGCTATGATATGTTAATCATTTTTCCATCGATGACATTGATTTTTCTCATCATTATTTGTATTTTTTCCCAAAGAATATCAGTTAAGAAATCTCTCTTCATAAGTCATTACTCTTTTTTTAAAAAAGAGAGTGTCGTTTATTTTAACATGCCTTCTCAAGTGTGAAGTGCAACAGTAAGGCATTTTCTATAGCCAAAAAAAGCAGTCAAATGCTAATAATTTGTATCACTTCTTTTTATCAACAAAAGAAGGAGAATGACAGGGCTTATCAACACTTATTAAAAATAAAATGTTATTTTGTTACATTTTATGCTGTTTTAGAAAGCGGTTTAAATGAGCATTCCAATGGATTATCTTGTCAATATTTTCCAAATAAAACAGCGTTTATGGACATAGAAGATTGTGACATTTGACTGATTCAAAATGCACTTAATAACAGATCTAGAAAAGTGTTAAACTATCGAACAGCTTACGATATGATGTGAAGCATAGAAAAACCTTTCAGTATTGTACTTCGTTGTTGAATGAGGTTCATTTAAAATACATGATTTCTTCAAAGTCACCTTTTATAGGCTTGTTTAGTCATAATGAGCATGTTAGAATTTATGTGCGTTTACATTGCGTTTACATTGCGTTTACATTGCGTTTACATTGCGTTTACATTGCGTTTACATTGCGTTTACATTGCGTTGCGACGATTTTTGATATCTGAAAGATAGAGACCAAAATCGTGATGAGTATCTAATCACAACAGCGCTGATTGAATCTTTGGTTTGCAAGCGCTATCAATAAATATTGCCGCTACATTAAAGAAACACGTGATGATTACTCTAAAGAATATAATAAAATATTACGATGACCACCCAGCTATCAATGGTGTTTCTTTAAACATACCTAAAGGCACTATATATGGCATTATTGGTGAAAGTGGTGCTGGTAAAAGCACTTTACTGCGCTGTATTAATCGATTAGAAATGCCTGACTCAGGGCAAGTGTCTATTGACAATCAACCAATTATTCATCTAAAAAGCTCAGAATTGCGAGTATTACGAAAACGGATTGGTATGATTTTTCAACATTTTAATTTATTAAGTCGACGTAATGTTTATGATAATATCGCCTTGCCATTAGAATTAATGGGTCAATCTAGCATGGATATTAAAAAACGCGTTGAAGCTTTATTAACAATGGTTGATTTAACGGAGAAATCAAAAAAATATCCCCATGAATTGAGCGGTGGAGAAAAACAGCGCGTTGGTATTGCTAGAGCCTTAGTCGGATCATCTGATATTTTACTGTGTGATGAAGCAACCTCTTCGCTTGATCCAAATGCAACGCGTACGATTTTAGCTTTATTGAAAAAAATCAATGAACAACTAGGTATTACCATTGTGCTCATTACGCATGAAATGGATGTAGCGCGTTCAATTTGTGATCATATTGCGGTGATGGAAAAAGGCTATGTTGTTGAGCATAATCAAGTGGATCAAATTTTTTTAAATCCTCAACATGCCTTTACACAGCAGTTATTGCGCCGTACTGCTAAAAAAGCCAATATTTTAAAGCAATCGGAATCAATGGTTTCATCAGGTATTCAAAGTTTATTATATCTTACTTTTTCAGGTGAAACAGCTACATTACCTATCATCACCATGGCTGCTCGAAAATTTGATGTTGATTTTAATATTTTAAGCGGCGATTTAGAAACCATCCAGAAGCATAGTATTGGTTTTTTATTAGTGCAGTTTTTAGGGAATGACATAAAAAAAGAAATTGTGATCGATTATTTTAGAAATAATCAATTAAAAGTAGAGGTTATCTAATATGTGGGCGCATTTTGATTTATTATTACAAGCCACATTAGAAACCAGTATGATGGTTTTCTTTGCTGGTGGAGCTAGTATTTTAATGGGTATTCCATTAGGTGTCTTCATTTTTTTAACGCGACGCAATCAATTTTTATCCAATCGAGTACTGTATAGTATTTTAAATATTATAATTAATATTGGTCGTTCTATCCCTTTTATTATTTTAATGGTTAGTATTACACCTTTTACACGATGGCTAGTCGGTTCCTCGATTGGAACCATAGCTTCGTTAGTCCCTTTGGCGCTTTCTACTATTCCTTTTATTGCGCGTATGACTGAAAATGCCTTGATTGATGTGCCAGACAGCTTAATTGAAACTGCAAAATCGATGGGCGGATCTTCTTATCAAATTGTAATCAAAGTATTATTACCCGAGTCTTTGCCCACTTTAATCAGCGGAATGACTTTAGCTATCGTGACGTTAGTCGGTTATACTGCCATGTCTGGCACCTTAGGTGGTGGAGGCTTAGGTAGTATTGCCATTAATTATGGTTATCAACGGTTTGATGTTGTGATAATGCTAGAAACAGTATGTATTTTGATTGTGATGGTCCAATTAATCCAATGGTGTGGAGATCGTCTCAGTCTTTTTTTTGCTCATCGTTAACAACTGTGGAATCATGATGATGTTATATAAAACAATCAGAATAATGATCATAAGTCTGATGATGTTAGCTGTATTATGGAGTTGTCAGCGTACAGATATGCCAAAACATTTTAGAATTGGTGCGATTGCAGGTCCAGAAGCTGAGTTGATTCAAACTGTCATTCAAGTGGCTAAATCGAAATTTAACTTAGATTGTGAACTGGTTATCTTTCAAGATTATAATACCCCTAATCGTTTTTTAATTGAAGGTGAAATAGATCTCAATGCTTATCAACATGAGCCATATTTACAGCAAGTCATTCAGGCGAAAAATATACCCTTAGTCGTCGTGGGAAAAACATTTATTTATCCTATGGGAGCCTACTCTAAAAAAATAAAACATATTCATGAATTAAATATGTTGGATACAATATCCATTCCCAATGATCCCAGTAATGGCAGTCGCGCTTTAAAATTATTAGAAAAATCTGGTTTGATTCGATTAAAAGATCCTTTAAGCTATACGTCAACACCAATGGATATTATTGAAAATAAAAAAAATCTAAAAATTATTACATTAGATGCAGCTCAATTACCTCGATCTTTAAGTGATGTTGCTGTATCTGTGATTACCTCTACTTTTGCAGCATCTTATGGTTATATTCCAAGCCAAGATGCTATTTTGCTTGAAAATAAAGAATCGCCTTATGTGAATATTGTCGTCGCTCGACAGGATAATCATACAGATGAGCGTATTGAAAAATTCATGCAAGCATTTCATGATGAAATAGTGATTGAAAAAGCACAACAGCTCTTTAAAGGTAGCGTAATACAAGGATGGTAATCATCGCTTGGCAATCACCAAACGATCAAATAATCGATTATATTCTGACAACTTTTGGTGTAATTAAGAAAAGACGCACATTTTTTGTGTAAGCTTTCCCTTTTTCTTTGAATAACAACTTACCAATAATAGGTAATTTTGACAAAAACGGCACTTGATTGCCTGTAGTTGATTTTTTTTCGTAATAATAGCCGCCTACCAGTAAACTTTCTCCTTCATGGATAATTGCTTGTGTATTAATTGTTGTATTTTTAACAATCGGTAAAGAAACACCTCCTAAATTAGAGCTTTGACTAGCACCATCTTGAATGTTTACATCAAGCTGAATTTTGAATTTTTGGTTTTCTGTAATAATATGAGGCCTTACTTTTAAAACTGAGCCTGATGTAATCGGATATAATGCTGCGTTGCTATTCGTATTCCCATTCCCGTTAACCGAAACATAGAAAGTTTGGCTGTTATCTAGAATAGCTTCCATGTTATCTAACGTGATGACAGAAGGACGAGATAAAATTTTAGCTTTACTGGTTGTTGATAAAGCTTTTATTTTTGCAGCAAGATTACTTTCTGCTAAATTGAGAATTGTTTGTGAATTACTGGGGGTGCTAGGATTAAATTGCAATTTCGAATCTTCTGATCCAAAAGACCAATGAATGCCGAGTTCAGAAAAAGAATTTGTATCAATGTCAATGATCGAGACATTAATTTCGATTTGTGCAGAAGGTTTATCCAGTAACTGAATTAATTTTTGATACATGCTTTTTTTACTACTCAGATCATAAACCAAGATAGAATTTGATCGAGGTTCTGCTTGAATTTTAATATTTGGATTATGAATACCTTTATTAGAAGAAATACTGGCATTTAAAGTTTTTGATTGAGTTTGAATGGGATTTAAAGCCTCTAAACTATTAGAATGTGTCGGATTGTTCGGTATGATGCTGCTAGTTGTGATATTGTCATTATTATCAAAAATCATATTATTGAGAATAGAAGCAACACCTGGGATTAAAATGCTTTGATTTCGATAAGTAATTGTTCGGTCAGCAGCCCAAGCATATTGCAAAGGGAAAGTAATAAAATCTAATTTATTTTGTGCGCGATTTTTAGCGCTTTTTTCTAACTCTTCGATGGTTTTTTTAATTAAATCAATATAACGAGGAGGCCCTGAAATTGAAATGAAATTATTATTTGTATCGGTTGACCAGTTAAATTTTGCATCCCAATATTTCATTTTGCTCAGTGTATTTTTGAGCATTTGGCTGTTAATAAATTCTAATTTCATCATTTCTGTTTTTAATTCATTACTATTATAGATATATAAAGTATTGCCATCAAAATACCATATTAATTGATTCAATTGAGATAATAAATTCAGAAAAGGAACCGCTTTTAATGGACCTAATTTACCATTCATGATATTTGTAATTTTATTGCTGATGATAATCGGAATACCATAATTATTAGCAAATCCAATTAAAGCTTCTTGTACAGAGGCACCATTACTAAAATATGCATAAGTATTATTTTTGATCGTATCTTGTGATTGTATATTAGATAAAGGCTTTTGACTCAATTGAGATGAATGAGTAGATGTATTAGATGGTGTTTGATTATTGATAGCATGGCTAGGAGTAGACTGATCTTGTTGCATCTTATCAGTAAGATGCATTATTTGACTGGGTTGTACTATATTTTGACGCTCTATCATATTTTTTGCATGAACGCACTTAATACATAAAAGCATTCCTGTCAGAATTAATAAAATAGACTGAAATACTCGCATTTAGATAAGCTCCTGAATTTAAGGAAAAAATAATATCCTTGTTGAATATATATCACAAAACATAATGATCCATTCACTGTGATTACAGTGCTGTAGTCTGTATCGACCATTTGATGAAAAACTTTATTTTTGTCAAAAAAATAACCATTATTTTCATTTTTTTTAAAATAAAAAGAAATGATTCTATATTTTTGTATCAAATATGCTTAGATTTAAATATAAGCAATCGAAATAAGTAGGAATTGTGTTATGTCTGGATTTATGAGTGATATTAGGCAAGGCATCGTAGGGATTAGTCATACGTCAAATTTAAAACAAGTTGAATTGCCTGATGACAAAAAAATATTAAAACCCAGTGTGGATGCTATTCAAATTCATATTGCTTCAACACTGAATTTAACGGATTCTGATCAAAAAATTAAACAATTTATTCGAGGTGAAAATTTAGATTCTTATTCTCCTCAAGATCAAAAAGCCTTGAGAACAAATGTTATGTTAAATTTAAAAAATGCAGTTGCCCAACATACCGGGGACAATGTAGAGATTATTAATCAAGCGATTGCTTTATTTAAGGAAGATGAAGGATTAGAAAAATTAGCCAATATGGCGCGTAATGTTTTAATTTCAGCATAAAATCAAATGAATTGGTTAGGTGATGATGTCGCAAAATGAACCTCTGACGCATGGTCAGCAGCAATGGATGCTGATGCAGGCTTATACTAGGCTGAATTATCGGCAGTATGAAGCTTGTGTGACTATTTTAAAAGGATTGAAAGCATTAATCCCTAACAATGACACTTTGTATCCCATGATTAGTTATGCCTATTTACAGCTTGGTTCTTTTGAGTCTTGTTTAGAAGCGATTACGCAATATGAAAGCCTTATACCGAAAGAAAAAAGAAATCATCAGGAAGTAGAATGGATTAAAAAAAGAGCACAATTAAAGCTGAATAAAAAAACAAGCCATGATGTCTAATGCTTGCTAAACGATATTTTTGTCGTGACTTGACTGAAGACCATAGGTAACAGATCATATGATTCGCAAGTTTTTATTGAGCATTACGAAGAGACATGATATTTTTCTAGCTTTAATGCTAGTATCAATTCTTGTTTTAATTATTATGCCAATTCCCACTATATTAGTGGATTTCTTGATTGCATTAAATTTAGGTATTTCAGCAATACTGTTAATGACAGCTATTTATCTAAAATCTCCGCTTGATTTTTCAACATTTCCTACCGTTTTATTAGTGACCACGCTATTTCGATTAGGTATTTCTATTACCACAACGCGATTAATTTTATTACATGCAGATGCAGGTGATATTGTTTATGCCTTTGGTAATTTTGTGGTAGGTGGTAATTTAGTGGTGGGGATGGTTTTATTTTTAATTATTACCATTGTTCAATTTTTAGTTATTACAAAAGGTTCTGAGCGTGTTGCAGAGGTTAGTGCTCGATTTTCTTTAGATGGTATGCCTGGTAAGCAAATGAGTATTGATGCTGATATGCGTGGCGGTGCAATTGATATGGAAGAAGCGCAGAGACGTCGAGGATTAGTTGAAAAAGAATCGCAATTATTTGGTTCTATGGATGGCGCCATGAAGTTTGTAAAAGGGGATGCCATTGCAGGCCTTATTATTGTTGTTGTCAATATCGGTGCCGGGGTAACCATAGGGATTACTAGCAAAGGGATGAGTGCTGGTGAAGCATTACAATTATACTCTATTTTGACTGTTGGAGATGGATTAATTGCTCAAATTCCAGCACTTTTAATTTCTGTGACGGCCGGTATGATTGTGACGCGTGTTTCAAATGATAAAGCAACTGACTTGGGTAGTGAAATTGGTGAGCAATTATTAGATAAACCGAAAGCTTTGATGGTCAGTGGTTTTTTATTACTTGGCTTTGCTTTAGTACCAGGATTTCCTACGCTTACTTTTATGATGTTGGCTTTAGTTATTGGTGGAGGTGGTTATCATCTTATTAAAAAATCACAAAAAGAAAAAGATCTAGAAGAAGGGAAAGATGGTATTCCTGCTATGTCATCTGCTTCTGCAGAACCAGATAAAGATTCTCGATTAGATAAACAAGAAGAATTTACACAAACTTTTCCTTTGTTAATCGATGTGCCTACCAGTATTCAAGAGCGTTTAAATACGCAAGAATTAAATCAAGAGTTAATCAAAGTACGAAAAGCATTATATATGGATTTAGGTGTTCCTTTTCCAGGGATGCATTTGAGATTTAATGATTCAATGGAAGATGATCATTATTCTATTTTATTAAATGAAGTTCCTGTAGCAAAAGGTATTTTTAAGCCTGGATATGTTTTTGCACGAGAACAATCGGAACAACTAGATATGATGGGTATTCCTTATGAATTAGGAGAGCCTTTTATCCCTAGTTTAGATACTTTATGGGTATCTAATGAGATAATTACGCGTTTAGAAAAAGCAGAAATTAACTATATGGGTGATGTGAAAATCTTAATTCATCATTTAGCTTTTGTATTAAAAAAATATGCAGAAGATTTTATTGGTATTCAAGAAGCTCGTTATTTATTAGAAAAAATGGAAAGTAGTTTTGGTGAATTGATTAAAGAAGTACAGCGCTTATTGCCAGTCAATAAAATAGCTGAAATTTTTCAACGATTAGTTGCTGAAGATATTTCTATTCGTAATTTAAGAACTATTTTGCAATCTTTAGTTGTTTGGGGGCATAAAGAAAAAGAAGTGGTTCAATTAACAGAATATGTTCGTGGTAGTTTAAAACGATATATTAGTTATAAATATAGTAATGGTCAGAATATTTTACCTGTGTATTTATTAGATCAAGATGTTGAAGATGCCATTCGAAATGGTATTAGACAAACATCTGCAGGTGCTTATTTAGCGCTTGATCCTACAGTCACATCACAGCTTATTGAAAATGTTAAAAATGCTGTCGGTAAAATTGGTCATTTAGACCAAAAACCTGTGATTATTACTGCTATGGATATTAGACGTTATGTTCGACGTTTAATTGAAGCAGATTTATATGAATTAGCAGTCTTATCTCATCAAGAGTTAACAGAAGAAATTACAGTGCAGCCTTTAGGCCGCATTACTTTATAAATTGCTATATTATGTCATGATTAATGCACTGAAGGTGCAGGATCGTCTGCTAGTTTGGAAAAAATATATTGATCGTAATATTGATCATTTTTATACATATGTTTTCTTAAGATTGCATCAAGTTGAAACCCACATTTTTGTAAAATACGCTGTGATGCAATATTATACTCAACTATATCTGCGTAAAGTCGTTTAATATTTTTTTTACTGAAAGCATAATCCGTAATAAAATCTAAGGCACGTGTCGCAATACCTTGGCACCAATAAGCTTCTCCTAGCCAATAAGACAGTTCTGCTGTATGTGAATGAACATCAGTTTGTACTGTCAAGCCAATTTCACCAATCGCTTCTTTTTCAGTTGAAATAACAAAACGATAACCTGAAGCTGCATTTTTAACGTACTGAATCCAATCTCTAGCATATTCAATCGTATAGGGCATTGGATATGAATCTCTTTGGTATAATGCAATCTTTGGATTATTACCATGTTTTACTAAATCAGGTGCATCACCGTAGTAAGGGGATCTTAAAATAACACCATTTCCAATATCATAATGCATAAACTCACTCACCTCTTCTAATGCATCTTCGATATACTTTATATCGACTATTTTTTAAAAATTAAATATTTAAAGTTCTATTTTTTTAAATATATTATTCACTTTTATGTT
>JAAOIJ010000068.1 GCA_015163815.1 Endozoicomonadaceae bacterium | reverse complement strand
CAGACACTGGATTATAGTGTTTGTTACCTCAAAATTACGATCGAAAACATCCAATAAAAAATTCGATTTTCAGTACAGCTTTAAGTGGTATCTGTATTTCAAGCTATAATGCTAGCTTAGAGTTAAGTGCTCCAATTATAGGCTCATTAACTGGACATCTAACTCAGACTGTAATTGAAAACAGTATTGAAAAACTAGAACAGAAAACTAATCTCCAGTTTCCTTGGTTAAAATCAGGTATCAGTTTGATGGAAAATATAGCAGGTAGTATCGTTGGATCTTATGTTGGACTAATCGCTAGTAATGCACTATGGAATCATAAATTTCCAGGCGCTAACAGTTAAACTGATCATACAATTATATTAGAAAAGCCAACTAATCAGACAGAGATATTACAAGATAAGCATTTTAGATTATGCAATCCCGCTTATCCAGGTTACAAAAAACCATTTATTTCTGATCAATCTGATATTGAGGTAAATGAATTAAAGAATATATTATTAGGTAATGAACAGACACCTGCTCGCGCTATTCAATTTACTCAGCATTATCAGACTGAATATCCTCTGGGAAATGGAGAAGTTAGAGTAAATGAATATGGAGAATTTGTAGCATCCTGGATGCAAGAATTTATACCAAAAGAATTGCATAAATGTGACTCTAACATAAAAAACACTGGTTTTAACCATGTGTATGCTCTCACTGAAGAAGAGATTAATAATGCGATTATAAAATCTAAAATTTGCAACAATCTTTTAATATCAGAAGGATATGATGTTCATTCTGATGCTTATTCATTGATGTATTCTTTTGAAATAAATGATCATCGTTCAGAAGCAAATATTACAAGGTCAGCATTAAAAGAAAAACTTTTTACTAAGGCATTAAAACATGGTGAAGAGCGTTATTATAATATTCCTGGTAAATTTTCAGGTGATACTTTAGTGATCAGTAAAAATTGTAGATTTCCAATAAAAAAACTTAAAGAACATCATGAAACATTATACTGTGTAGATAATTCGGATAATTCGGAAAAAGCCATTTATTTTGATAGTCCAAAATCTTTTGATAAAGCATGTGATGATATTTGTTATGAACCTACAGACAGCCCTGAAAATCAAAATTACAATTTAGAAGTTTCTGTTGCTGTGCCAGTTGTCATTATAAGTTCAATTACTGTAATGGCAATTTTTTTTGTTAGGCAATTTATTAAAAATAAATCAAAAAAAAGAATATCAGAAGAAACACCTCTATTACCCTTTTCATCACGAAAATACGGGGTTGCCCTTCCCTCCATGTAAACTCTAATTAAGCTATCATGAAAAAACAATCATTTTATAGAGACAAAATAATGAAATCAGATGTAAATAAATCAATAGAAAAAGCCATCTATCTATTAGTGTAGTTGAAAATGACGTGGATTTATCAAAAGCTTTGGATAAAAATAAATTAATAAAACAATGAAGGAAACGCATTCTAGAGTGTGCTTTACAAGTTGACATGGATCATTATTTAGAATATGAGCGTTATGATAGATCTGATGTTAATAATGCTCGTAATGGCTTATCTAAGAAGCAATTAAGCACTAATCATAAAACAATACAACTACATGTGCCTAGAGATCGCAATAATGATTTTGAACCAATGATGATTAAGAAAAAACAAAATAGAGTGAGACCTTTGCAATCAGAAAATTATTATAATACTGTTATTGAACAGTGGTATGGTGTCAAGAAGCCGTGTAACGCTTCTTTTTTTGAGTAGGCAGTAAATCGCTTTGTGTTGATGATGAATTTTTCCTTTTTCTTATTATGGAATCCTTCATATCTGTATCTAACTGGAGTTTAAATCTTTTTAAAATACTGTGCTCATCACAATACTCTTCACTCATTGTATACTCTAGTATTGTTTTTTTATCTTTATTGATAAAGTCAAATCAATGATGAATTATGAGTTTTTCTGCAGAATTTAACTCTAATTGTTCTGGCCAAGTGAGTATTTCTTTGAGCATATCTGTTTGCTTGTTTTTTACACAAACCATGTAACATGGTATCCTGCTCATCATGAGTGTAAAATAGTATTTTTAGTAATTTTTCTCGTAATACTGCGTTTAATCCTTCTCTTTTCAAAAAGGTTTGAATATATTCAAATACGCTTTTTACT
>JAAOIJ010000067.1 GCA_015163815.1 Endozoicomonadaceae bacterium | reverse complement strand
CGCGAGATAATGTGCTATGATCTGGAATATCATGATAATCGAAATCACAAAACAGCATAAAATCTGCCCTTAACACAAGATCCGACTCTAATTCTGGATCACTTAAGTTATACCATTGACCTAGTAAAATAGCTTTAAATAGTTTTAAAAGACAATAACCTCTTTTACCTTGTGGATGTTGACGTTTTTTTGTTTTTCAGGATACAACAAATGTGAAATAGCATCCCAGTCAATAATTGTTAGTAGTTTAAGTACAAAACATTTTCTTGAACAACGATTTAATCTTTTTTTAATCGCTACTTGTAAAGCATTCATGATATAAGACTCAGGTAAAAATTAAGAATTATAACAAATCATGGTCTTTAAATCATAAAACTTAATTGTCTTTATATTATTTTTTTACATGAATAATGTTGTCTTATTGCAAAGATTTCAGTCTATTGAATGATATGCATGATGTTCGTTTAAGAATAAGGAAACAAACAACATAAGATAAAGTTTAATAGCAATTGGAACTTTTTATGCATAAGCATACTCTAAACTTGTAAGTTTCAATATGATGAGTATTTTTAGTTTATAGTTTTTTGTCATTTAATTTTCACAAGTGATTGATTTAAATAAATAAAGAGGATTTAAAATGTATTCTATTAAAGGTAATCTAATACAAATGAAAGAATCACCCACTGTTGTTCATGCAGAAAATCAAGATAATTTATCTCCCTCTTTGTTAAAAAGAGGTTGTATTGAGAAGAAATCACTAGCTCATCCAAGCAGTAGACTCAGTGTGCATCCTGCAAGATTTGAATCAAGACAGGCTGATCGTAATAAAGAAACGATTTTTTCTTCAAGTCCTCAATCTCTTCGAGAACATTATTCATCAGCATTCAAAAGGCACTTAACGATACTTGATATTCGTAAAGATCTTGAAAACTTTAATATTATTAGCGATGAAGTATTGGTTTGTACGCAAGATGATCAATCTTATGCTTTGTATGAAAATGAAAAGAAACATATGATTTTTTTAGAAAAAATAAATAATACTTACAAAATTAAGCACTGTTTTTTTAATACTGATACTCAGTTATTTCAGCTAGAGAGTCAGTTTGAATTAGAGATTACAGATATTCCCGAGCATATTGTCAATAAGTCCAAAGCTTTTCAATTGATCAATCCTATGATAGAACCGGAAAATCCTTTTGCTAGGCAAGCTTTTATTTTAGATCACTTAATTAAACAGGATGCCAATATAACACATCAAGATATCGATGATGAATCTTATCAAGTGATGTTACAAGCATTACATTATTCCGGCATCAGAACATTAGAAGAAGCAGGAAAATATCATTTAAGATTAATGGCGCCTGGGCCAGTTTTTACGACATGGGTTTCATTGAAAGGTACTTCGATTTTTAATGGGGAAAATAATCCTCCACGTCAAATTGATTTTAAATCTAATTTACTGGATATAGCAAATCTCTTACAACCAGCCGGACTTCCCTTGATTATTGTTTATGCTGAATACGGGATGAATCCAGGTGAAGAAGATATACTGATATCCGATTTTCAGCATGACAATATTTTAATTATAAAAGCAGAAGACCTTCATGCTTTCCCAATTTTATCTGATAAGATATCATATGAGAAGTGGAAAGAATCTCGGCCGTCCTTGTTTCTAATGGATTTTGTAAGAAAGGTTATTATACAAGATAAAACATTGTTTATTCATCTTATGAAAGCAATAGCTAGATCTCAAAAGAAATTCCGCATAGCAGAGAATCTTGAAAAAACTGAAAAAGGATCATTAATTTATACAGATGCAGATAATATATTTTTTAGATCTCCAGTGTATCAAGTTGCTTCAATGAATCACATACAGCCAGTTATACTGAAGAAACTTCTTTTTTCAATCAATTTAAAGCGATGCGATACGAGTTATCATATATCTAATATATTAGATATTAATGAACCAGATTTGCTTGAAAATCAAACTGATTATGGCAGACCTGTCAAAGTAAGCATAACAACAACAGAACTAAAACGTCAATGTTATAAGATATCTCATGCATTACGATCTAATGTATTTGCAATGAATTTAGCTGGTACCCATAACTATACTGATCTCTTCGTGATCGATATGGGATTTTTTAGAACTGATCATAATTCAATGCCGTTCTGCTCGTCTAAGGACTCTACAATACTTAAATTAGCAGTAATACATCAGTATGCTTGGTTGTATATTGCTCGAACAGAATCATGGCAAGACAACGAGATAATTGACATTTATTCTTAATTTTAAAATGATCATTTTTTCATTACAGTTTACTTAGAATTTAAACAGAAATATAGCCAAACCCGATTGAAAATGAAATGAATGCTATTTGATGGGGAGTTGGGAATAATTTACGATGATTGCTTCCTTGGAGAGCATGGATTTTATCGTGTCTGAATTTTTTCACCTCAATATTTATGACTGAATCATTTAAATTTTTTTTTTAAAAAATAAAATCATTTTTTTATATTTTTTACACAATTTAAAAAAAATTGATTTATTCAGAATCGACTATTTATTGTTTATGCTCACAGGTAGAAAGAGAGAAACTAAAGATATGTTCATCATATTTTTTATTGCTTGCAAATGGGTCTTTATTATAAATCAACTATCCAGTTGAAATTTGTATGACGCTTGTTTTATTTATTTAATTCATCGTTTCATCGTCATTTTTATTTTTACGGGTGTAATGTGTATATATAGTCGATCCTGAAAAAGTAATAAATATTATATAATTCAATGAATTATATGTTAATTTGTGGTATAATATTTCCCAGTTATTGGTTGTTGCTGATATAAAACCTGGGAAAAAAATGAAAGAAAAAGACACACAGACACGACAAACAAATTTATTTCAAAATAAATTGAGCAATCTACTTGATCTCGATCATGAACTCATTAAAT